>QJVU01000397.1 GCA_003235605.1 Planctomycetota bacterium
GACTTTCTGCAGGGCTTGAAGGACCACGCCTTCACTTTCATCCTGGGCAAGCTGTTGTTGTGTCTGGGAGTGGTCGCCGTTTCCGGCATCATCGGCTACCGGGTGACGTGGGCAGGGATCCTGTTCGTGGTGCCAAGCCTTCTGCTGGCCCCCCTGGTGGGGACTGCCGCCCTCTACCCGCGCAGGCCTGTTCAAGCGATCAAGGCCGCGCTTTCCCACAGTACCAGCGACGTGCATGGAACCGGCAAGCTGGTCACGATGCAGATCGTGATGTTGCTGGGCGCCTGGATGATCTACGGAGCCGTCCATGGCACCCCGTTCATGCCACCGTCTTTCTACGTCAAGACGGGGAGCATGCTGCAGATCCCCCTGCTCGCAAACGGCGCATCCACGCTGTCGTTCAACACCTATCCGATGATCCCCATGTTCCGGGGCGGCATCGGCGAGATCGCGGTGATCGCCTTCACGGTCATATCGAGCACCGTGTTCCTGGGCTGTCACTTCCTGAAGGTCATGGACACGATGCGGGAACGGTCGGAGGAAGCGGCGGCAGCGGCCGCCGGTCACACCGCGTAGTTCGGGGTCCCGACCACCGGTCCCTCCTAGAGGGGAAACCCGTGGTCGGTTCCAACCACAGGACCCGGCCGCAGCCTCTCGAGTTGGAAGTCCGCGAGCAGGGACGTCGCCAGGCAGCGGGAGCCCTTGGGGCGGAAACCACAGAGATAGCCGAGGTAGCCCAGGACCTCTTCGGGAGTGACGCCACTTTCGCGGATGTGGCGGAGCGAGGTGTCGCCATGGCGCTTCGCCAGGCGGAGACCGTCTTGTCCGACCACCAGGGGGACGTGCGCGAACTGCGGCGGCGTCAACCCCAGGGCGTCGTAGAGCAGCAGCTGGCGGGGCGTGGAGGGCAGCAGGTCGTCTCCTCGGAGCACTTCGGTGATACCCGCGGCGGCATCGTCCACCACCACTGCCAGCTGGTAGGCGGCGCCCCGGTCACGCCGCTCGATAACGAAGTCCGAGAGGATCCTGCCCGCCTGGGGCCCCAGTAAAACGTCCTCGAAAGGCACTTCGCGAACGTCCACCCGGAAGCGGATCGCAGGATCACGGCCTGTCTGCTGCCGGGCCGCAGCCACCGAGTCGAACCGGTTGCGGCAGGTGCCGGGGTAGGGAGGCGCGTCCAACCAATCCTCCTGGGGAGCGGAGGCCGCGGCCTCGACCTCCCGGCGCGTACACACGCAGGGGTATGCACGGCCTGCCTGGAGCAAGGCATCCACTGCCTCGCGGTAGACGTGCAGGCGCTCGGACTGCCGGACCACGTCGCCATCGTGGTCCAGACCGAGCCACGCGAGGTCGCGAAGGGTCTGCTGCTCAGCCCCCGCCTTGACCCTGGGTCCATCGATGTCTTCGATG
The DNA here is from genome assembly GCA_003235605.1 of Planctomycetota bacterium. The sequence goes on from QJVU01000397.1 coordinate 1,411, forward strand.
CGGAGTCTCAGGACCCCTTGCCGGGAACGCACCGACAGCCACGCCAGCAGGAAGCTGCGGGCGTTCCCGAGATGGAGCACGCCGGTGGGGCTGGGCGCCAGCCGGCCCACCAGTTGCTTCGCGGGGGATCTCGTCATGGAAGGACTTGTTCTAAGGGTCGACGCCAAGGTGTGCCACGTCGAGGTCGACGGCAGGACCGTCGCCCTGCCGCTGCGGGGCCGGTTGTTCGAGACTCCGACCCACGAGGTCCGACCTGTTGCCGTCGGCGATCGGGTCAGGATCACCCTCGATACCGACGGTCAGGGTGGTGCCATCGACGAGGTATTTCCACGGACTTCCCAACTGGTGCGGGCTCGTCCCGGCGATGAGCTGAAGGAACAGGTCATTGCAGCCAACGTGACCCTGGTGATGGTGGTAGCCGCGGTCCGCGAGCCTCGTTTTCAGCCGGATCTTGTGGACCGGATCTTTGCCGGAGCCGAGCGAGAGGAGATCGACGCAGTGCTCTGCCTTACCAAGATCGACCTGGACGTGAGGCAGGAGGCTGAGCGCTGGACCCAGCTCTATCGCGACATCGGCTACCGGGTCTTCCGGACCAGCGTGCAGGAGACGACCGCCAGCGGCGACACCGACACGCTCCGAAGGCTGCTTCACGAGAACGTGACGGTCCTCAGCGGAGCATCCGGTGTCGGCAAGTCCTCCCTGGTCAATGCCCTGGTCCCCGGCCTGGGTCTCAGGATCGGAAGCCTCGGCAAGATCCGACAGGGCAAGCACACCACGACCCATACCCAGCTGGTGCCTCTCGTTGGCGGCGGCCACCTCGTGGATACGCCAGGAATCCGCAACTTCGGCCTGCAGCACCTGCAACCCGTCGACCTGTCGTTCTGCTTCCGAGAGATCAAGCCCTACGTGAACCGGTGTGGCTTCCGGGACTGCAGCCATACCGTAGAGCCCGACTGCCGAGTGTTGGAAGCACTGGCACTCGGCAAGATCCAGCCGACCCGCTACGAGTCCTACAAGCTCATGCTTGCGGACCTGACCAAGGGTTGACAGGTCGGCCAGGTGGCTGCCTCCGGCTGAGGAGCGTCAGGGTGAAAGCGCCCACGAAGCCAGCAATCACGGTTCCGACGAGGGCCATGGGGATCGGCGCGGCAAGGCACATCACCTCCAACGTATCCCGCAGCTCAGCCTCCGGCACGGGCAGGGGGCGTCCCTGGCGTTGGGACTCCTCGACGAGCCGCTTGGTGAGCTCTCCCGTCCATTCACGGAGCCCGGCCTTGTCCATGCCGGGCGAGACCATCTGCAGGATGACGCCCAGGCCGGAGCCGCAACCGACGCCGAAGAAGGCCGCCGCAAAACCGTGGCCACCGCCAAACGACTGGCCCTGCCTCCACAGAAGCCACGCCGGCAGCGCGCCCAGGAGCCAGACCATGATGCCGGAACCGCAGTTCCAGCAACAGGACACGCCCGGGTCGATCCCACGAGCAACGCTGGGCACGGAGAACAGCACCGCCGCCACCAGCGCGGTCACTACGGTCGGTCTGATGATGGAGGGGCGCGGCGTCTCGAGGGGGTCGTGGTCGTTCACAGGGTCACGCCTGGGGCACGAAGGTCCAGTACTTGTAGAGCCACGACGCCAGCAACAGCACGGTGAAGCTGACGACGATCGTGCCGTAGGGGAGCCAAGCGATCAGGTCCAGGAAAGCCTTCCGCTTTGCCAGGCAAAAGGCAGCGGCGCCTGCCAGTGCCAGCCCCGCCAAAGCCATGACGGCACCGAATGGCTGCGTCTTGACCGCGTCGATGGGGTGCAGATGGACCACAAGGCATGCGGCCGTCGTGACTCCGCACGTGGGGCAGGGGATGCCGTTGGGACCCTGGGCCCAGCCGCAGGGCTCCATGCCCAGCTGCTCGTGGGTGCCGAGCCCCCGTGGGTCAGGCTGCAGGGTCAGAAGCAGACCCACGATCGCCGTCGCGATGACCAGGATGGCGACGGCCACGGCTCGGTCGATGGAGGGATGAACCGACCCTTCCCTGACGTTTACGAGCAGCTTCGCCACGAGACAGAGCCTACGTCCGGCGCACCCGAATGTAAGGGGGGCGCTCAGCTGAAGTCGTAGATGTACGCGAGCTTGGACTTGCGCACGATCACGTACGACAGACGCTTGAGGACGGCTAACTCGGGGGTCGAGTCCAGGTCCAGGCCTCGCAGAACGGGCTCCTCCATGATGAAGAAGCGGCGGCCGTTGTTGTGTGCAGGTTGGTAGGCTCGAGCCTCGATGCGGCCGCTCAGCTCGAACTTCACCACGCCGCTGTACAAAGCGCGAATGTGGTTGGGTTTGTGATCACCTGCTGCAAGGGTGCGCAGGATGTTGTCACCGGCAATGTCCACCAGCTCGTGGGCCAACACCAGTTCCTCGACGTTCACCTGCACGCTTGGAGTCCGGATCACCCTATTCCCCTGCAGCGAGATCATCGACGCATCCAACACGTGCAGGAATCCCTCGGAGGCATCCTCCAGTACCTTGGTGAGGCGTTGGTACTTGTTGCGCATCCGCCCCTTGACGAGGAAGTTGTCCGTCAGAAACAAGTCTTCGACGATGACGGAAGCGCTGTTGGTCATGAACCGTGCGATACGTTGCAGATCACAGCGCGCACGGCGGCCACCAGGTAGAATGACCCGGTAACCAACCGCACCGCGGGCTGGTTGCGGAGCTTGTCGACCCCTGCCTCGGCGGTCCCAACCAGGTGTGCCGGAGCGTGCTGTTGCCGGAGCCAGGCCACCAGCTCCCGGGGATCCTCGCCCGGCGTCCCCTGGATACCGGTGACGAGGAAGCTATCGACCACGGACAACAGCCGCCTCAAACCCTCCCGCCAAGCCTTGCCCCTGGCGCTGGCGACGAGGGCAACCACCTTGCGGTCGGGCCAGCGCCGGACCAGTTCTTGGGCCACGATGCCCATGGACTCCGCCGTGTGGGCACCATCCAGCACGAATGGCCACCCGTCGGCTGCCGCCAGCACCTCGAAGCGTCCTGGAAGCTCCGGTCGCGGCGCCGGATGCAGTTGCAGCTTCGCCTCCGGGAACAGCCGATGCATGCAGGCAGCCGCCAGCTCCAGCGCGGGCTTCTCGAACAGGCTGGCACCGTCGGCCAGGTGGCAGGTTCGTGGGTCGTTGCCAAAGTCCTCCCCCAGCACCCGCAGGTCGGCACCCACCCGTGCTGCGGTCTCCCTGAACACGGCCAGGGCCTCCCCCGTGGCCGCCACGAAGGCCGGCCTGCCCGGTCGCAGGATGGCGGCCTTCTCCGCAGCGATGGCAGCAATGGTATCCCCCAGAATCTCGACATGCTCCAGCTCGACGCCGGTCAGGATGGCAGCATCCACGGGGATCGCTGTGGTGGCATCCAGGCGGCCGCCGAGCCCCACCTCGAGCACCGCAAGGTCCACGGCGGCGCGGGCGAACACCGCCACCGCCGCCGCGGTCAGGGCCTCGAAGTAGGTGGGGTGCAAGCCCTGCCCTGCGGCCCAGGCCAGCAGGGGCTCGAGCACTTGCAACAACTCCCCGGCTCGAACGGGCTTCCCCCCGAGGCGCACCCTCTCCGTCACGTCGTGGAGGTGGGGCGACAGGTAGGTGCCGACCCGCAGGCCCGCGGAGCTGGCCAGTGCCTCGAGATAGAGGGCAGTGGTGCCCTTGCCCTTGGATCCACCGATCTGCACCGCCTTGCCGACCAAGGGCGCCCGATCCGGCCAGGCCAGCAGCCGCCGCATGTTCTCCAGAGACCACTCCTGCCTGGCGGGCCGGGTGCGCTCGTAGTTCGGTAGGGCCGCAAGCAAGGCCTTCAGGCGGGATCCGTTGCTGGTCACCATGGCCACAGAATGTTGCAGAAAGCACCCGGGGATTCATCGGCGCACACAACCGTCTCGACCGCAAACCGGCACAATAGGGGCATGAGACTATGCGAACGCCTTGTGCTCCCGGCCCTGTTGCTACTCCCGGTGCTGGCAGATTCTGCGGACGCGCAGCGGCGCCGGGGCCCCCGGAACCAGTCCGAGTTCGAGAACCTGTCCTTCGAGAACAAGATGTTCGAGAGCAAGGCGATGAAGAAACAGTGGAGCTACGGGATCCTGCTGCCCAAGGACTACGCCAAGGACAAGAGCAAGACCTATCCCTGGATTGTCCACCTCCACGGCATGCGTGAGGACCATCAGCGTTTCAGCTACCGCGGTGGTGCGGAGGTGCTCGACGAGATGCTCGGCAAGAAGCAGATCCCCGAGGTGATCGTGGTGTGCGCGGAGGGGACGCGCACTTCGTTCTTCATGAACGGCAAGTACTCGCCCCGGTACGAGGACATGGTGGTCACAGACCTCGTGCAGCACATCGAAGAGACCTACCGGGTCAAGAAGGGGCGCGAGCATCGTGCATTGCTGGGCTGGAGCGCTGGCGGCGGTGGCGCGCTCCGTATCGCCCTGAGCCACCCTGACGTGTTCGGCGTCGTTGCCACACACTCGGCGGCGATCCTGCCCAAGGACTCCAAGAAGCTGAAACAGGAGTTCCCTTGGATCGCCAGCCAGTCCGGCTCCGCCCTGGTGGTCCTGATGTACGGCAACCCCATCGACGAAGCACTCTGGCGGGAGACGAACCCGCTGTGGTTGGCCCAGAAGCTGGAGCCCGAGGATCTCGCCGACCTCAAGATCTACTTCGACTGCGGCACCCGCGACCACTACGGCTTCCATGAGCCGAACCTGGCGTTGCACCGTTTGCTGCAAAAACGCGGCATAAAGCACACCTGGCGCTCCGTGGCGGGAGGCAACCATGGCAGTGGCTACAACCAGGCTCAGCTCCCGCACTCCCTGGCCTTCATCGCTGCCGCCTGGAGCCAAAAAGCCGGCGTCAAGGGACTTGGCGGCATGCTGGGCGGAAAGAATGCCGTAGGTAATCCCGTAAAGTAGTTATGGGCAGAGAGTTACGTCCAGAGCGGCGAAGGGCCTGAGAAGTTTTCGCGGAATCGACCTGAATCCTGGGCCGATAATCGACCTAGGTCTTTGTCGCCAGCCATGTTCGAGATCGACCACCAAGTCCGCGTCTTCGTCTTCCAGGTGCTGCGGGAGGGGGTCGAGTTCTTGCTGCTGCGCCAGAAGCCCACAGCAGAGTGGCCCTTCGGGCCGGTGGTGGGCACGGTTCGCCCCGACGAATGTCTTCGGGACACAGTGTGCCGCCAGGTCCGGGAAGAAACCGGGATCGAGCGCCCCACCCACATCCTGGACCTCCAAGAACCCAAGAAGGAACTTTTCGGGGAAGTAGGCCTGGTGGAGTGGCCCTATGCCTACCAGGCGGGCACACCCCAGAACCCGGTGCGGGAGGTCACGCCCGGCCCTCGCATCGGCGACTTTGCCTGGTTGGATTTCGACGCCGCGTTTTCCTGCATGGAGAACGAGAAGGACCTCGAGGCCCTGATTCGCCTGCGTCTCTGCCTCCAATAGCAGCGCGCGTCTGGCACTACGCACCGGCAACCCCGTAGGACGCGTTGGAATCGGGCCTGTGGTCCGCAAGCATGTCCCCGATTACCCTTCCCCGGTCTCCAGTGACCCGACAAGGACCTCAGACGTATACGTCTGCCGCCCTCCTCCCAACCGCCCCGCACCAGGACCCCAAGACCATGAGCAAGAACGACCGCGTTGACGACCACGGAGCCGAGACCCAGTTGGAGAAGGATCGCTCCACAAGGGAGCCAACGCCCCTTGCCGACGGACGGATGCCCAGTTCGGCCATGCGCAGCTACGCGCTCCTCACCCCCGAGATCAAGCAGGCCTACATGAAGTTCTACAAGACCACCTACGGAGGCGGTCACCTGGACCTCAAGACCAAGGAGCTGGTAGCCATCGGGGCAGCGCTGGCGCTGGGTTGCAAGGGGTGCCTGGAGGGCCATATGAAGAAGGCCAAGAAGATGGGGGTGACCGCGGAGGAGCTGGCCGAGGTCGTGGGGGTCACCCTTGGGGTGGCCGGCGCCACCATCGTCGACCGCTCCGACATCGCGAACTTCAACCTCAACGACCTGTTCGAGATTCCGGGGGCGGGGTCGGGAGAGGCATAAACCTTTGTTAAACCGGGTCGGAGTCCATCCGTTATCCTCCCCTGCAGATGGTCTTCACACCCGAAAGCAAGTCCACGGGCAAGCTTATCGGCCTCGGTGACAAGGGCAGGATCGTTGTCATGGGCCTGCTGCTTGGGCTCGTGCTGTTCCTGTACTTCCTGCCGACTCACGAAGGGGTCAACCCCAGCGTGCCACCGATCGACCGGGAGGTGACCAACGTCGAGGCATTCCGGCCGAGCCGCCAGATCCTCAAGAAGATCCACGACGCGACCGCTGCCGATCGTTCCGTGATCAACGCCGAGGCAATGCAGCACCTGCTCAAGCTGGCCTTGAACGTGACCCCGGACATCGCCGTGGCCTTGAAGATGCCTGAGCGGCAGATCCCGATCGATAGCCTTCGTGCGCACGCGGACCGCTTCCGTGGTCACTACCTCTGGTACAAGGGCGAGCTCGACCACTTCGAGCTGATCCAGACCAAGCACCCCATCCAAGGCTACAAGATCTACGAAGGGAACCTCCGAGTGTCCCGGCAGGACGGTGGCCCCCCGGATGTGGTGTTCTTCTATGTCTCCAAGGCCTCCGACGAGAAGCTCCAGCCCGGCGACTTTGTGCGCATCGAGGGCTACTTCATGAAGCTCCGGGACGAGCACATTCTGGCCAAGGCCACCAGAGGGCCGCTGCTCATCGGCAGGGAGCTCAAGCGCGCCTACCCTGACTGGCAGGCGGTCGACCAGCTGGACCACAGCGTTCTGGAGCGCGTGGAGAACCCGATCTGGAAGAACGATGAGTGGATCCACACCCGGGATGCTTGGCTGACGCTGCCGGAGTCGGAAGACGTCCCGCTTTGGCATCTCGCGAGCTTCGCAAGGCATCAGGCGGGAAAACTCACCGACGAGGAGATGGCGCGGGTCCCGCACTTCATGGACGAGGCGATGCTGGCCGAGTTCAAGCACGGCAGCCGAGATCAGGGAACCGCTGTCCGCATCAAGGGCCGTTTCGCCTACAGCCGAATCGTCAAGGCAGATGTGAACCCGGTGGGGATCGAATTCTGGAGCGTCGTGTGGGTACAGCTGCCGCGCCTGGGCGGCAAGGCGGTGCCGGTTTGGATCGCCAAGGACATCGGCAACGAGTGGAGGCGGCTACAGGACGTAGAGGTGTTTGCCTATTACTTCAGGAACCTCCACTACCGCAGCCTGAACGATGTCGAGCGCTTCACGCCACTGTTCGTCGCCGCGGACATGAAGCCAGTTGCGATTCCCAGAAACCCGCTGAACTCGATCCTGGCCTATTGCTTCATGGCCATCGTCTTGTTGCTGATGGTCGTCATCTTCATGATGTACCGAACCAACGTGAGGCAGACACGCAGGCACGAGCGCGAGCTGGTGGCCCGTCGAAGGCGCCGCCGCGGTGGCCAGCTCCAGGAAGTCATCCAGACGTGAGCACTCCGGTGCGGGAGCTGGCCCTGCGGCCGCGCACCCGGATCCTGGTGGGGTCCGGCCTGCTGGAAGCGCTCCCACACCATGTGGCCGAGCTGGGCAGCGAGCGCCGCGTGTTCGCTGTCGTCGACCAGGCCCTGTTCAACCTCTGCCCAAGGCTGGTGCCCGAACATTGGCCGCGATCGCTGGTGGCCGGCGGCGAGGCCGCAAAGAGCTTCGCTACCCTGGAGCATCTGCTCCGCTCCCTTGCCCAAGCCGGACTGGACCGCCGGGCCATACTGGTGTCCGTGGGCGGCGGCAGTGTCGGCGACCTGGCCGGTCTGGCCGCCTCGCTCTACCTTCGTGGAATCGAGTGCGTGCAGGTACCCACCACCCTCCTGGCCATGCTCGACAGCAGCGTCGGTGGCAAGACCGCAATCAACCTGCCAGAGGGAAAGAACCTCGTCGGCACATTCTGGCCGCCGCGGCTGATGCTCGCCGACGTGGACCTCGTGCAGAGCCTGCCCCAAGAGCAGTACCTCTCGGGCCTTGCCGAGGCTCTGAAGATGGGAATCGGTTTCTCGGATGAGCTGTTCGACCTGATGGCGAGCCAGCGAGATGGCATCCTCGCGGCAACGTCGGAGCTGCTGGTGGACGTCGTGGCGCAATCGGTGCAGCAGAAGATCGACACCGTCGAAGCCGACCCCGATGAGCGAAACGGTCGGCGACAGTGCCTGAACCTGGGCCACAGCCTCGGCCACGCCCTGGAAGCGCACTCCCGCTTCACAATGCTCCACGGCTACGCCGTTGCTCGGGGCCTGCATTTCGCGGTTGGGCTGTCGGAACGCCGCGGGTTCATGGACTCGAGGTCCGCGGCCCGGTGTCACGACCTGCTCGAGAGCTACGGCTTCACACAGACAGAGTTGCCCCCTCCGAGCAAGCTCCTGCCGTACCTGGCCCGCGACAAGAAGATGCAGGATGGACGGCTGCACGTAGTGCTGCCCACTGGGATCGGCGCATGCCGGACAGTGCCCATGGCTCTCGACGAGCTGTTCACTTCCTGACTCGCCAGCTCGCCCAGCGTCGCCACTCCGCGAGGGCGGGTTTGCCGCGCGGGCTGTAGGACCAGTCGCCGGGTCCTCCGTCATCGAAGTAGTCGAAGTAGTAGGCACCACCGAGGAACTCCATCTCTCGAGCAACGGTGCGGAAAGCGGCGAAGCACTGTGCCTGCTCTTCGACGTCCACGCGGTCCTTGTTCATGACGTAGTTCCACGGGTCAGTGTTGATGCCATCCTGGCTGGCGTAGCCCAGCTCGGTGAAGACCACTGGCATCCCCGGCGCATGCTGCTCCAGGACGCCCTTCAGCTCCTTTGCCACGCGTCGCCACGAGGCTTCGAGCTCCGCTCCCGTGGGGTCCTTCTTCTTGGTCAAGGAGAAGTACGCGGTCATTCCGAGGAAATCCAGCTGGCCGAGGAACTTGGGCTCATGGACATGATCCCAGTTCACCGAATAGGTCAGCAGTCCACCGAACCGCCCGCGTGCATTGATGATCAGACGCTCCCACGTCTGAGTGCGGCTCTCGAGTGAGCCGAGCTCGCTGCCGATGCTGACGATGTCGACTCCGGTCGTCTCCGCGATGTCCAGGTAGTGACTCAGGAACAAATCGTAGTTGAGAAAGAAGAGCTTCTCGTCCCGCGGCTTGAGCGTTCCGCGCCAGTCGTCCTCTCCCGCGTCGAGCAGCAGGACGATCGGCAGCAGCATCACGGAGAAGCCCTTGCGTTTGGCGTAGGCAATGGTCTCGATCAACCGTTCATCCCTCACGGTCCGTTGGTGGTGCCGGTCCAGCCGCACTGAGTCAACGCGCCTCAGGAACGCGGAGAACAACAGACAGACATGGCGAAAACCGAGTTCCGACAGCTCGTCCAGCTGGCGGTGATAGTCGCGATCCTCCTCGCGGTAGTGCAGGCCCAACACCGCTCCGTTCAGGAAGGTCAGCTTGTCGAGCTTGCGCGGCTTGCTCCGTGCAAACCAGCCCACCTTGTCTCGGTGGGCCAGCCGCGCTGATTCGACCAGGCGGGATAGGCCCCTGACCTTGTCCGTGCGGCAGGACAAGAGCGCCAGACCGCGGCGCAGAGCCTCCTCGTTGATCGACGGGCCATCGCGGCGCAGCCGCACCTGAGCGACCATGTCCGCAGTTTCCGAAGCCTCCCCGAGGGGTTCCGGAACCACCCAGACCTGTCGGTGGCTCAGCTCCGCCCTGAGGAAGGCCTGAAGCCGCCCCACGAAACCCCTGGGGCGTACCACGGGCGTGGGCAGGGAGAGGCCCTGCAGGCGCAGGGTCCGACCGTCCTCGAGCACCACCAGGTCGGCGCCACGCAGGGCCTTCGCCCGGGCCCAAAACGGCTCGGGAGCGGGGTTCTGCGCCGCCAGGCTGCAAGGTCCGATCCACGGCACCAGCAGCGCAGCCACAGCCCCAACTTTAGGGCTCGCCCAAACGGCGCTCATCTGTTGTAGTGCTCGCCCAAACCAGGATGCCGCGTCGCCAAGATCTCGAGACCATACTCATTCTTGGATCCGGGCCCATTGTCATCGGACAGGCCTGCGAGTTCGACTATTCCGGCACCCAGGCCTGCAAGGCCCTCAGGCAGGATGGTTTCCGCGTTGTCCTGATCAACTCGAATCCAGCCACGATCATGACGGATCCGGAGCTGGCGAACCGGACCTACATCGAGCCCATCACGCCGGAGATCGTTGAGCAAGTCATCGCCAAGGAGCGCCCCGACGCCATCCTGCCCACGCTGGGGGGCCAGACCGCCCTCAACTGCGCGATGCAGGTGGCAGACCGCGGTGTGCTCGACAAGTACCAGGTCGAGATGATCGGGGCCAGCCGGGAGGCCATCGCCAAGGCAGAGGGCCGCCTGGAGTTCCGCGAGGCAATGAACCGGATCGGCCTCGAGATGCCCAGGTCCCGGCTTGGCTACGGCATGGAGGAGGCGTTGGCCGCGGTCGAGGAGATCGGTCTGCCCTGCGTGATCCGGCCCGGGTTCACCCTGGGGGGCACCGGGGGCGGCATTGCCTACAACATGGACGAGTTCAAGGAAATCGCGCGTCGCGGCCTCGACGTGTCCATGAACCACGAGCTGCTGATCGAGGAATCGATCCTGGGATGGAAGGAGTTCGAGCTGGAGGTGATGCGCGACCGCAAGGACAACGTCGTGGTCATCTGCTCGATCGAGAACTTCGACGCCATGGGGGTCCATACCGGTGACTCGATCACCGTGGCGCCTGCGCAGACGCTGACCGATCGTGAGTACCAGCTCTTGCGAGATGCGGCGCAACGCTGCATACGAGAGATCGGAGTGGACACTGGTGGGAGCAACGTCCAGTTCGCGGTCAACCCGAAGAACGGTCGCGTGGTCATCATCGAGATGAACCCTCGTGTCTCCCGTTCCTCCGCCCTGGCCAGCAAGGCGACCGGCTTTCCGATCGCCAAGATCGCCGCGATGCTGGCGGTCGGCTACAGCCTGGACGAGCTCCAGAACGACATCACCCGGCTCACGCCGGCATGCTTCGAGCCCACGATCGACTACTGTGTCGTCAAGTTCCCCCGTTGGGCCTTCGAGAAGTTCCCGTCAGCCGATGCCACCCTCACCACCCAGATGAAATCGGTGGGAGAGGTCATGGCGATAGGCCGCACGTTCAAGGAATCCTTGCAGAAGGCCATGCGCTCCCTGGAGATCGGCCTTTGCGGCTTCGGCAACGTTCCCGGAAAGGTACACCCGGCGGCGGAAGACATCGACCGCGACGAGTTCCGGCCGCACCTGGCCACTCCGCGCGCCGATCGCATGGCCTGGATCCGCAGCGCATTTCTCAGCGGCTACGACACTCCGGAGATCCATGAGTACAGCTCGATAGACCCTTGGTTCCTCGACCAGATCAAGGAGCTCACGCAGCACGAGCGCAAACTCTCGGAGATCTGTGCCGGCGGCCTTCAGGCCCTCGACGCGGCGCTCATGCGGGAGACCAAGCGCCTGGGGTTCAGCGATCAGCAGATTGCCAACGCTCTCAGCGCCGCCGGCCACCAAACCGCGGTCCTGCAGGTCCGCAACCACCGCAAGTCCCTCGGCGTAATCCCCACCTACAAGCTGGTCGATACCTGCGCTGCCGAGTTCGAATCCTACACCCCGTACCTCTACTCCACCTACGAAGGTGAGCCGGGCGTCACCGAAGACGAGGTCATGATCGACCCGGAAGCGGAGCGTGTGATCGTGCTCGGCGGTGGCCCCAACCGCATCGGGCAGGGCATCGAGTTCGACTACTGCTGTGTCCATGCTGCGATGACGCTGCGGGAGATCGGCTACCAGGCCGTGATGGTGAACAGCAACCCGGAAACCGTCTCGACTGACTTCGACACCTCCGACCTGCTGTTCTTCGAGCCCCTGACCCAGGAAGACGTCCTCAACATCATCGACCGCATCGATCCGAAAGGCGTGATCGTGCAGTTCGGCGGCCAGACACCCCTGAACCTCGCCCGCGGCCTGGCGGATGCCGGCGCGCCCCTGGTGGGCACCAGTGTGGACTCGATCGAGCGGGCCGAGGATCGTGAGCTGTTCTCGCGACTCCTCAAGGAGCTCGGCCTGCATCAGGCGCCCAACGGCATGGCCAGTGGCCTGAACGACGCTATCACCACGGCCCAACAGGTCGGCTACCCGGTGGTAATCCGACCGAGCTTCGTCCTCGGGGGCCGGGCCATGCAGGTGGTCTACGACGACCCCCAGCTTCACGACTACATGCGGCGGAATGGGGAGGTCGCCGAGGGGCGGCCCTTCTTGATCGACAAGTTCGTGGAAGGCGCGATCGAGGTGGACGTGGACGCGATTTCCGACGGCCACACGGTGGTCGTCGGCGGCATCATGGAGCACATCGAGGAGGCTGGCGTTCACTCTGGCGACTCCAGTTGCTCCCTGCCACCCTACACCCTGTCGGATGCCCTCATCGGGGAGATCGCCCAGGCCACCACCCACCTGGCCAAGGCCCTCGACGTGGTAGGCCTGATGAACATCCAGTTCGCGGTCCAGGGCCCCAAGATCTTCGTCCTGGAGGCGAATCCGCGCGCGTCACGCACGGTCCCGTTCGTGAGCAAGGCCATCGGCAAGCCACTCGCCAAGCTCGCTGCCCAGGTGATGATGGGGCGGAAGCTGACGGAGCTGGGGCTCGTCTCAGTGACCACTCCCGATCATTTCAGCGTCAAGGCACCGGTGTTTCCGTTCAACAAGTTCCAGGGGGTCGACACGCTCCTTGGGCCGGAGATGCAGTCCACCGGCGAAGTCATGGGGGTGGACGCCAACTTCGGCGCAGCTTTCAGCAAGGCGCAGATCGGCGCCGGCAACGACCTGCCGCAGTCCGGCGCAGTGTTCATCTCGGTCCGCGACGAGGACAAACGATACATCCTCTCCCTGGCCAGTCGCCTGCACCACCTGGGGCTCAAGATCATCGCCACCAGCGGCACCGCACGGGCCCTGCACAACAACGGCATCCCCGTGGAACGGGTCCACAAGATCCACGAGGGCCGCCCCCACGTCCTCGACCTGATCAAGAACCACGAGGTCCGGTTGATCATCAACACGCCCTCGGGCCGGGTCGAGCGCAGCGACGACCGCCTGATCCGTTCCAGCGCCGTGGCCTTCAAGATACCCTGCATCACCACCCTGGCCGCTGCCTCGGCCACGATCCAGGGGCTGGAGTGGATCCGGAACCGGCCGCTGCAGGTGGTCGCGATCCAGGACTTCCAGGGGTAGGGTCAGCGAAGGTCGAGCACCCTGACAACAGGGTAGGGCGGGTAGCTGCCGTCCTCCCTCTCGTGAAGTTGCTGGTCGAAGTAGTTCCAGGTGGCCAGGGAGTCCTCGCTCAACGCCTCCAGGTCCTGGGCCGCCAACCGTGCCAGTCGCTGCCGCCCCGGAACCCAGACGGTGCCGGCCGGAAGCTCGATCTCCCGCTCCTCGAACCTGCCCTCCATCGTGACCTCGGTGTGCTTCTGGAACACCCTTCGCTGCCACCGGACCTTCCCCGGCTGGAACACTTCCGCCTTCACCCGCCGTGCCTTCGCGAGCTTCTTGTAGCCCGCGCCGTGGAGCTTCAGGACCTCCAGGACACGTTTCGGGGGATCCAGGATGGCCCAGGCCTTCGGAAGGGCGATGGAGCGCTTCGCCGTGAAAGCCACCTGGACCCCGAGTTTCTTGGCCTCGTGGTCATCGACGCCCTTGCCGGCCCGACCGACCAGGATCTCGTCCACCCATGGTGTCTCCAGCCCGGTGTCGAATTGGAAGGCGACGTGTTCCTCCTGCATGCGCTCATCGGCGGCAGCACAGAGCTTCAGGATCTCCTGGCGGTGCGCGACAGCCGCCCGCAAGGTCTCGAGGACGAAGGCCCTCGTCACCCGGATGCGATCCTCGAAGGGAATGTAGCTGTAGGCCTCCGAGAGCACGGCGATCCGGTTGCGCAGGCCAAAGCAGTTGGTGCCGAAGCGTGGCCGGTGGTCATAGGTGCTCCAGGTCGTCTGCTCTTCATCGAAGTTGCCGTAGTCATAGACCCGGTATCCGTGTCCCACCTTCATGGCACCGCGGATCTCCCTGAGGAGAGTCTCGCGGGTGAAGTCCCTGAGCCCCCTGTCCAGGTTCCCCGAC
>QJVU01000376.1 GCA_003235605.1 Planctomycetota bacterium
AAGCTTGCCCTCACCGATGACAACCGTGACCGCGGGGACTTCACGACCGAGCTCCTGCTTGGCCCGAGCATCCAGATCCGACCCCTGCCCAAGGCGCACATCGATATCGCAGCCCTGGCCGGGTTGACAAACGATTCCCCGGACATGAAGTTCTTCATCGTCTTCGGCTGGGAGTTCTGAGCGCGCCAGGGACCAGAGCTGCTGACTTCGCGCTGCCCGCGCTCCCACTGCCAAAGGACATTTCCATGGACGAGGCACACCGCACGATCGCGATCCGGAGCCGCCCGATGACCCTCGGGAGGTCGGGCACCGGTCGCCCCATCGTGCGGCGCTCCAACATCGTCTGGTCCATCCTGTGTCATGCGGCGTTGATCGCTGGAGTTTCCTATGGCTCCGGGTCAGCTACGCGAAGCGAGACCGTGCATGTGAGCTGGGAACAGATACTGCAACCCGAGCTGTGTCTGCAGGTGCAGGAAACTGAACTACCCCACGAGGATGTCGCAGAGGTTGAACCACCGATCACCCCGTTGCAGGTTCAGCCGCAGATGGAGGAATGCCCCGAGGTAATACCGGTGGAAACCGAGCCTGTGGAATCGATCGATTGGCTGCCTCTGGAACGGGGAGCGAGCTATCCCCGGGATGTCTGGTTGACACGGGTAGTCGAGGGACGTTCGCATCCGACGAGCCCACCGAAGGTGGAATCTGCGGCGGTCGAGCAACAGCCGTCCGCCTACGTGGAAGCCAAGCCCCTGGTCTCGAAGAACCTGCCCCCGCCCTATCCGGAGACCGCGCTCCGACGCGGGATAGAAGGCACGGTCGTCATTGATCTGTCCATTGCCGCGGACGGCAGCGTTCGGGACGCCTCTGTGGTTCGCTCATCGGGGTCGGTGCTCCTGGACGAGTCCGCGCGACGGCAACTGGCCACCTGGCGGTTCGAGCCCGCCCGTCGCGACGGTGTGGCCGTCGCGACCAGGTTTCAGCAACCGGTGATCTTCCGGATTCACTCGTGACCTGATGTTCGGCCTCGCCGACCGTCAGATTCCGCGCCGCAGGTACTTGTCCAACAACCGGAAGCACCACCCCAGGGCCCCGGTGCACAGGCGATCCCTGTTGCCTCCCAGGTAGACGCCGAGCGCGGACCACATGGCGTACTGCCTTGCCCATTCCCGCATGGTGCGTTTCTCCTCCGGTGGCAGGTCCAGTCCGTCCACGGTTGCAGCGAAGTGCTTGCGGCTGTCGGCAATTGCCCGGCGGCAGTGTGCCCACGACGGCAGGACTCGCAAACCGAAGAGCTCGCTCAGGTTCGCATGGTCGCAGTAGATCCGCTTGCCTTCTTCCTGGGGACTCCGGTTGTGGCTGTGGACAACGGCGCTCGCGGGCTCGTAGACGATGCTGCGTCCGGTGAGGATCAGCTTCTTGCCGAAGGCGACATCCTCTCCGAAAGGACGATGGCCGAACTTGTGCTGTTCCCACGCGCTACGGGCAACGCTGCCAGCCACGTTGTCGTAGGCACAGAGCTGTAGCCGCTCTCCGGGAGTCAGGGCCTCGAACGTCGCTGGATCGTCCAGCCTCTGGACCACGCGCTCCTTTCGTCCCGCAGTCCACTCCAGGATGCGTTGCTTGATGAGCGGGTTGCAATCCTCTCTCGGGACCTGACGACAGTAGGCGGCGCCCACGGCCGGATCCTCATAGCAGGCCAGCAATGCTGGCAGCCAGTGCTTGTCCAGCGGTGTCGCGTCCTGGGTGAGCAACACGATGACCTGTCCGCTCGTCCTGGAGATGGCCAGATCCCGGGTAGCGCCATGGTTGAACTCGCGCTTGTCCACATGGTGCACCGTGAAGCCATGAGCCTGGAGCCGAGTGACTGTGTCGTCGCTCGAGCCGCTGTCCACCGCCACCTTCTCCAGGTCGGCGGCACCGGGTTGGTGGTCCACCGCATCCAGGACGTCCTCCAAGAGCGGGCCCGCGTTCAGCGTGGGCATGACCAGGCTCGCGCGCACACCGCTCGGCATGTCCGTCGTTGTAGAGGATCATGGTCAAAGTTACCGTCCCCAATCCCTTGAAGCCCTTGAACCTGATCCTCGTGAGCGGTCGCCACTTCGACCCAGGACAGCAGAGCAAGGCCTTGCCGCGGGACCGGCGTTTGGCGCTGGATCTCGCGGAGCGCGGCTGCAGGGTACGGTGGGTGTATCCGGCGTCAGACGGCGGCTCCGATCAGGAGACTGACGGCGTGCTGGTGTCTATGGTGCGGACGGTCGTGCCTGGGTTCCGCAGCGTGCTTGCCCGGCTCAACGACCCGCCACTGGAGCAGGTTTTGAGTCGTTCCATCCGCGCGGATCTCCCGGACGTCGTGCATGTCCTGACCTACGGCTCCGGTGCGTCCATCAACGTGGCATGGTTGGCCGACCGCCTGGGGGCACCGTCGGTCGTGACCGTCAAGGGCAAGGAGGTGCTCTGCCACCGGGGCACCTTGATCAACGAGCGGGGCGAGGGCTGTTTCGAGTGGCGCAGCGCCAGGCGTTGTGCTGAGTGCTGTCTGACGCCGACGCCCGACGGGCTCGGTAACGCAGCCGCCGCCTGCGGCCGGCTGCTTGCGCGTCTTCGGTGGGTCTCACCGTTTCCTCAGGACATCGACTTCCAGAATCGATTGGAGCTGGTCACAGCAGGGTTGGTCGTGGCTCGCCGGGTGCTGGTGACCACTGCACAGGATGCCCGCCTGTTGCAGGAGGCCGGGGTCAAAGGAGCCATCGTGTTGGAGGATGCCCACGATGCGAGTGCACTGATGGAGGTCTATCAGGGCCTCCGGACACCGCCCCTGCTGTCCCAGGAGCAGGTCCAGAGTTCCTAGCCGGCAGCCTCACCGCGCCCCGACTACGGGGCACACTCCAGGGCTGCGTCCAGGAGCGGGTTCTCCGGCGTGTCCTTGCGCCAGGCGGCATAGATGGGGAACTCGACCTTGGGCGTGGTGAGGGGCCGCGCGACGATGCCGCGGCCGGTGGGTCCGTGCTTGTGGAAGGAGGGAACCAGGGAATAGCCGAGGCCTGACTCCACGAAGCCGAGGATGGTGTCCGCAGAGCTGGCTGCAATGATCTCGGTCGGTGCCACTCCGTGGTTGCGCAGCGCCTCGAACTGCAGCTCCCGGCCGAGAAGGCCTTCGTCGTAGGCGATGAACGGGCGGCCGACTACATTCTCAGCTCTCTCTGATGCAGGAAGAAACAGCGACAACCGCGGGGCCACCTGGCGACGACCACGAGTGGCCCAAGCGCCCGCTGGCCGGGCTCCTGACCGCGCAGTTCTTCGGGGCGTTCAACGACAACGCGATGAAGCTGATGATCGCGCTGATCGCTGGCAACGTGGCCGTGACGGGGCTGACGGACGAGCTCGCCAAGCAGGCAGCCCGGCAGGCCTGGACCACCAACGCCTTCGTGGTCTTCACTCTGCCGCTGATGCTGTTCTCTCTCCCTTCGGCGTTCCTGGCCGACCGCCTCAGCAAGCGCACGGTCATACTGGCCATGAAGTTTCTGGAGATCCTGATCATGGCAGCCGCTTCGGTCTGTCTGTTCATCAATCCGGTGGGGGTTGTGCCGGTGCTGGTGGTGCTGGGATTCATGGGTCTGCAGAGCGCGGTCTTCAGCCCGGCCAAGTACGGCATCCTCCCTGAGGTGCTGCCGCACTCGAGGTTGTCCCACGGCAATGGTCTCCTGGAGATGTGGACGTTCCTGGCCATCATCCTCGGCTATGCGGCGGGAGGTGGCCTGCTGAAGCTGTCCCCGGCGCAACCGGGCTATGGCATGACGGTCCTCGTGGCGTTGGCAGTCGTGGGCTTCGTCGCGGCACTCTACGTGCCGAGGGTTGCCGCGGCGGGCGCGAAGGTGCCCATCCGCGAAGCGACCGGTGGCGCCTGGCGGGCTATCCGCAGCGACCGCGCCCTGTGGCTCACGGTGTTGGGCTCAACCTTCTTCTGGACCCTGGCCAGCCTCCTCGGCCAGGACGTCCTGGTCTACGCCAAGGAGGTGCTTGGGGTCGACGACCTTTGGGCCGGTGCCCCCTATGCGGCCTTCGGTATCGGCGTGGGTGCAGGCTGTGTGCTGGCCGGCCGCATCTCCGGTCACCGCATCGAGACCGGACTGATTCCCCTAGGTGCCGTGGGTCTCGCCGCCACGACGATCGCCCTGGGTCTGATCGTGCCCGGGTTCTGGGTCACCATGACATTCATGCTGCTCCTCGGCGTGTCGTCGGGGTTCCTGCTGGTCCCCCTGGAAGCCAACCTGCAGTGGCGGGCCCCCAAGGAGCGGCGTGGCGCAGTCATCGCCCTGGCCAACGTGCCCATCTTCGGTGGTGTCCTGGCGGGATCCCTGTTTGCCCACCTGCTCTCCCAAATCGGCTTCGACTCGGCGCAGATCATCGTGGTCTGCGGCGGAGTGACCCTGTCGGTCACCGTCTGGGCTGTCTGGCTCCTGCCTGCCGCGCTGGTCCGGATGTGTCTTGTCATCCTGACCATGACCTTCTACCGCCTGCGCGTCATCGGCCGGGAGAACATCCCGGAGCGCGGCGGAGCCCTCATCGTCGCCAACCACGTGTCCTTGGTGGACGGGCTCTTCCTGATCGCCAGCACGGACCGGCGCGTGCGCTTCTTGGTGGAGTCCAGCTACTTCCACTCCTTCTGGCTCAAGCCGTTCATGAAGGCCCTGGGCGGGATTCCCATCAGCGGTGCGAGCCAGAAAGAGGTGCTACGCGCCCTCAAGAACGCAGGCCGATACCTCGAGGAGGGGGAACTGGTCTGCATCTTCGCCGAAGGGGAGATCTCCCGGACC
>QJVU01000698.1 GCA_003235605.1 Planctomycetota bacterium
TCAGCTTCGTGGCAGCGTCACCGAGCTCCATGATCTCGGGGAAGTCCACGCCCTCGCCGTTGGCGCGGTAGCGCGTGTAGACCGCGAACACGAGGTGCGGAGTGCCCGTCTCCTCGACAGCCGTCTTGATCGTCGGCACCTCGAGCACCGCCAAGTCGATGTGCTCGTCGGTCGTCGGGTTGAAATACCTACGGATCTCTTGCAGAATCATCGGGTTCCTCCTCCGGGGGATGGATGTACGCGTGCGTCTTCTCTGCGAGGGTTGCGACACGGAATGCCATGTCGTCCGCCCACGCCTCGAACTGGTCAGGCGGGATCGTGGCAGCGATCGCGGCCATGCCCATGAGCATGGCCTTCGACGCCTCCTCGACGTAGTTGCAGCCGTCAGACACTGGCCTCTTCCTTCGGCTCGTGGCTCTCGGTCTTGCGGATGATGAACCAGGTCGGCTCCGGGACGTGCTTCTTGATCAGCGCGTCGAGCTCTTCCTGGAAGGCGGCCTTGGCCTCGTCGGTCATGGAAGGCCAGCCGTCGGCGCAATCGCCGGCCTCGTCGTCGGCCCTCTCACCGAGCGTTTCGAGCACGTCGTACTCGACGTTCAGCATGGGGAAGTAGTCCTCGCGCTGGCCGGTCCAGATCCGGCACGGCACACCCTCCTCTTCGAGGGTCTGCGCGCGACCGGCTTCGAGGGCCTCGTCCCGCGTGGGGAACGGGCCGTTCTCGGCGCTGTAGCGCTCGTCGTCCGTGGACCAGTACCAGTTGCCCTCGTCGAACTTCAGGTCCGGTGCGGGGCCATGTCCTGCTGTTGCTGCCATCGGGTCACCTCCACCCGGATGATGGCAGCCAGTTAGGGCTCTGTCTAGTACTTTCTGCACCAGGTGTAGATCTGCCCGGATCCTCGGCTTCAGCCTGGCCACGGAGGCCCAGCGGACGGTCTCTGCAGGCCACGGAGGGCACCTCCTGCCCGTTCCCGACAGATAGGGCTCCGTGGGCCCCTCGAGCTGCCGGATGACCTCCACGGGCATGTAGTAGGCCCAGCAGTGCCCGCTCCGGCCGGTGTGCCCCATGCACCTGCGGACCTCGCGGATTCGGACCAGGTAGTGTTCCCGGCCGGTCCACCATGTGGCTTGCCATCCTGTGCGGAATCCGCGGTTGCAGTAGTGGGTCATCGCGTCTTGATCTGGTGCCTCCGGATCAGCATGGCCTGATGGGGCTCCCCGTGGTCCACCACGGTGCGATCCAGGGCCCAGAAGTACTCGTACTCGCCCTCGGGCTTCTCGAACCACCTCAGGAAGTCCTGGGAGCCCTGGAAGCGGACGTGGCGGCTCCCGCCGCCTCTCGGGACGTAGCAGTTCTCGAAGAGCAGGGCGAAGCCCGTGAGGGGCCTCATGGCGTCCCGGATGGACTTCATGGCCCGGGTGAAGAAGTGGTCGTCGGTGATGTGCTGCAGACAGGTGCAGGTCACCACGAGGTCGACGTGCTTGTAGAGGCTCTCCGGGATCTCGGACTCGACTGCGAAGTGCATGCGGCCTTCCAGACCCTCCTCGACACTCCTCGCCATGGCTCCGACGATGGCGTCGCTGCAGATGTCGTAGCCGTGGACGAAGGCCTCGGGGAAGCGCTTGGCCAGCCTGGTGGCCATGCGGCCCCAGCCGCAGCCCAGCTCGACGATCAGGGGCTGCTCGCGCTTGGCGAGGACGGGCTCCACCTCCTTGAGGATGGGTTCCCACTCCCGCATGATGAGGTCGGCATGCTGCTCGCTCTCCCGTTCGGTCGAGCCAGTGTACGCAACTTCCTCGGGCCCCTTGGCGATGCGCTTGCGCCAGAAGTCCAGGTACTCGTCGCCTGCCAGCTTGTTCATCGGATTGCGTGCTCCACGACTTGGTGCATGGCCCGCTTCCAGCTGAAGCGATCTCGTGCCCAATCGACCCATTGTCTCCAGACGCGGGGATCCCGCCACTCTGGACCCGTGAGGGCCTCTCGGCAGAGGTCCTGGAGGTCCTCGATGTTGTCGTCGCCGGCAGTCCAGGCCCGCAAGGGGCCTTCGGAGTGGGCCCAGGGAGCGCCACCGTAGTCCATGTCCAGGTCGGGGAGCCACTCCTGCAGGATGCGGCCGCCCATGCAGATCGCAGTCTGGCAGCGGACGCTGATCACGTCGTCGGTGTTGTTGATCCCGATGACCGCGCGGTGGCTGACCACCTGCGCCTGCAGGTCGTAGCCCCAGTGGGGCTTCTCGAGCGTGGTGACGGGGATCCGAGCACGCCGCATGGCGTGGAGGATCCTCTGCCGACGAAGGGAGTTCCCGATCCCATAGAAGAGGATGCGAGGGATCGTGTTCTTGGGTGCTTCGGCCTGAGGGTAGAAGCAGTCCTCGGTGATGTAGGCGCCCTGGACGACGCGCACGCCAAGGGGCGACCCGGTAGCGTGCTGGATCTTCTGCAGCACCATCGAGGAAGTTGCCGTCCACTTCCAGCGAAGATCTCGGACACAGAAAGTGTTCGAGGGCTGCCAGTTCAGGAAGGTGTCAGGCCAGAACAGCACATGATGCGTCGCCAAGTGGTGTGCCGTCTGGTAGTAGCCGTTCTCAGCTCGCGGATGGCCCTTCCCGACGACGAGCAGGTCGAACTTCTCGCCACGGAGGTCTGCGATCTTCTTGTGGTAGTTCCGGTGCACGACCTCGTGCCCCAGCTCGACCAATCCACGACGCATGTGATGGCAGCTGGAGTGCTTCGTCTCCGGCTTGCCCAAGAGAAGAACTCGCATCAGATCGGCTTCCTCGCGAGCACCGCCAGGTCGATCCCGGTGTGCTTCTCGGGGCCCTTGGGAGGCGGAGCCTCCGTCATGCCGACGAAGCCGATCTGCTTCAGGAGCCAGTAGAGGTACTCGCGGTTGTAGATCGCGACGTGGTGGGCCGCGGCGTCGTAGGTCCTGACGTCACGGCCGAAGGTCCGGCAGTTCAGCCACTGCATGTAGTGCGGGAACCAGCCAGGCTGGCCCTGCTTCTTCAGGTAGTACTCCCGGATGAAGATGTCGAAGTCAGGAACGTGCAGTTCCAGCCGGCCACTGGGCTTCAGGATCCGGAAGAGCTCCTGAAGGGCTCCCTTGGCCATGTTCCAGGGGATATGCTCGAGCACGTGCGACGCGTAGACATAGTCCCAGGTGGCCTCGGCGAAGGGGAGGGGCTCGTAGCCCCACTTCGCCACGAAGTCGACGTTCGGGCCGTCCACGTAGTCCAGGACGTCCCAGTTGCCACCGATGGGGAACTTGCCAGGTCCGATCTCGAGCTTCTTCACGGCGTGAACTCCCGGTAGGCACCATACACGATGGCGTAGATCTGGGTCCACGGGATAGCACGCATGCAGGTGTGATGGCACTTCTCACCGGGAGGGAACTCGCCCATCCGCGCAACTCCGGTGCCCAGCACATGATGCGTCTGGCACGGCCGGCACTCGATGTCGGGCAATACGATCGGCGTTGCGTTGAAGGGAGGCATGGACCGACGGGCTTCCGTTGGGCCGAAGACGATGAAGCTGTGGGTCCCATGGGCAGCCGCAATGTGCGACAGTCCGGTGTCGTTGCCCAGGTAGAAGTCGCAGAGCCGCAGCATGGACGAGACCTTGATCAACGGCTGGTCCCAGACCAGGTGGATCCTGTCGTGGTACTCCTGGATCAGGATGTTCCTGTCGATCGTGTCGTCCTTGCCGGCGCCGAAGACGTAGACATGAAGCTCGGGATCTCCTTGCATGAGCTCGCGAACGACCATCGAGTAGTACGTCGGCGGGTAGCGCTTGAGCAGCCACTGCCCGTTGGTCTTGCTGCCCATGCACAGCGCGAGGTTGCGCCGGCCAGCCAGCTTCTGGATGGTTACGTCATAGCAGCACCACGTCTTGAGCAGCTTGCGCTGGTTCGTCGGGGGCCACCAGTCCAGGAAGCGCAGCGTTCCCTCCCACTGGGCCTGGGCCTCCTTCGTCTCGGCCTTGATCGGATGCAGGACGCGGGCGCAGTTCTTGAAGCCCCAGCCCTTGACCGCGTCGGAGTGCAGGAAGTTCGGCGAGACCACGGTGTACATCCTGTTTCGGAACAGCCCCGGGTGCAGGGTCACCTCTCTCACGGCTCCACTGGGCTCGATCAAGGGAATGGCGCCCGTCGGGGCGCCCGGCATGGCGACGTCGACTGCGTAGCCCATGTCGTGCAGGAACGAGATGGTGGGCGTCGACTGGATGATGTTGCCTACGCCGTCGCCAGTGACGACCAGTGCTTCGCCGTTCATCGGAACTCCTAGCTGTGGATGTAGCCGTCGGTCTCCACGCCGAGGAACATCCCCCGCCAGGTGAAACCGTAGTAGCCAGAGAGGCCGTTCCACATGCCCGTGTCGAGGGCTACCTGCCGCTCCACCAGATCGCTGAAGCGTGCTTCGATGGCCTCCCGGATCCTGCCGCGGTACTTCTCGGGCACTGTCTCGATGCCGTTCATCTGAACTCCTCCGGCAAGACGCTTGCGATCGTCTTGCGATGCTTGTCGTAGACCACCTTCATTCGGACGCCGTCGATGGTCACCCACCAGATGCTGATCCTGCCGGACTGCTTCTCGATGAACTCGGCTTCGCCATCTGTGATCTGCTTGACAGCACGGACCTGACGGTCGTAGTGGAAGTCGAAGCCGTAGCGCTCCCACGCCCTCTTTGCAGCGTGGTTCATCTGGCACTCAGCCTTCGTCCGGTTCTTCTTCTTCCTCCGGGGCATGCTCAGGCTCCTTCCCGGTGCCCTTACAACGAGGGCAGTCGAGCCAGCCGACACCCC
>QJVU01000574.1 GCA_003235605.1 Planctomycetota bacterium
CGCGTCGGTCTGGGCAAGCGCCTGGACCACAGCGGCCCGCGGGGAGTAGCGGCGGACGTAGCGTGTCCAGAGATCTTGGTCCCGGCGCCGTCCCCAGGGGCCGGGGCCGATCCTGGGCGGGAGCGCCAGCCCGTGCTCGTGGTCGGTGAGCACGCAGGGCCGCTGGCCGAGGTCTTCCAGGTACTGGGCCATCACTGCGAATTCCACGAGGCAGACATGGGGCCGAAGCCTGGCGGCTACCCGGCGCAGGAGTTCGCGGAGGACCGGGCTCCGATGCTTGGCTGCCAACAGGGGCAAGCCACGGGGCCCCCATGCCCAGGCCAGGCGCAGCCGGCGCAGGAACAGCGGAAGGGCCGTCAGCTGGTCATTGCGGCGGAACGGTACCGTGTGGCAGACCACGTCGGAGGAGTTTCCGCTGCAAGGTGCATCCTCGAAAGCGACGACCTGGACCTCCGCGTGACGCGCGAGCTCGGCCAGGAACGTGCCCAGGTAGACAGCCCCGCCATGGTCGGCCAGAGGGTGAGGTGCGAAGGGGCTGACCACCAGGATACGCATGTTTCGGGGAGGGAGCCGTTCGTACAGGTCGACCGAAATTCGTTGCCAGGGGGTGAAGAGCCTTCCGACTCCAGTTTTCCACAACTATCCCCTGGGAGGGAGGCTTCCAGGGGATCCGCTTCACCTTTTTAAGCTCCTTGAATACACGAAGTTGTGCACAGTCCCCAGCACTTGTGCGGGCTGTCTCCACAGACTTCTCAGACTGGCAGAGCCGTGTGCCATCTGCCATAATCCGCCGCCAAGACGGTGTTTGCTTTGATGACGTCGACCCACATTGGATCTGCCCTCGTCCCCGAATGAACGAGACCCTCAAGGCCATCGCCCAACTCGTCGAGGAGGGCACCGCCGAGCTCAAGGTGGCCGCTGCCCAGATCCTGGGAGAGCTGCAGGCCAAGAATCCGGCGGTCGTGCAAGCCCTCGGGAGGCAGCTCACCTACGGGGACAATGTTCTCAACCGCTGTATTCTGCAGGCGTTAAGCCAGATTGGAAGCGAGGAGGCTGTTGCCATCCTGGTGTCCCGGCTACGCGAGGGGGGCCCGACCCGTGACCTGGTCACCCACCTCCTGGGCCAAGCCGGCCCCGGGGCTGTCAAGGCTCTCACCCGGGCCTTCGACGAGGAGGATGGTCAGAAGGAGCATGTCCTGCAGATTCTCGGCCAGTACACCGAGGCCGACGCAATCGCGGTCCTCCGGAAGGCGCTCCTCTCCGAGGATCCCTCCCTGTCCGCCGCTGCCGCGGGGCTCTTGGCCGAGCGCCTGCCGGAGTTGAGCGATGCCCGCCGGCGGAGCTTCCGAGATCATCTCCAGCGGGCTGTGGACAAGTCCGACGAACTGCCCCCGGCGTGCCTCGCACAAGCGGTGTCGGTCCTGGGGGCCCTGGACGGGGCGGCGAGCCGGGCCCTGCTGTTGAAGTTGTCCGGCCCGAAGAATCCACCTTTGGTGCGGAAGGCAGCGTTGATGGCTCTCAAGGGGGTCAAGCTGACGCCCACCCAGGCCGGCAACCTGCTGGCATTCGTGGGCGAGGACGATGTGGAGCACGTGGTGCGACCTGCGGTCACGGTCCTCAGCGAGCACAGCAACTGGCAGCCTGCCGCAGTGCGGGAGCTGCGACGTCTGTGGAGCTCGCGGCGGGAGCAGTTGAAGCTGTTTGCGATCCAGGCACTGACCGAGACGCATACCGAGGAGATGGCCAAGCTCTACCTCGCCCACCTGACCGGACCCAAGCCGGCGTTCCAGGTTGCCGCGCGCAAGGCGCTGCGCAGCAACCCGAAGGCGCTGCCGGTCCTGCTCAGGGCGTTCCTGAACGAGCGCAACGCGGACAAGGCGGAGATCCTGGCCGAGCCTCTCAGGGGCCTCGCGGATCACTTCGGCCCCCAGAAGCTGAAGAGCATGTGCGAGAAGGCCGCGCGACTGCTCGGCCAACAGGACCGCCTGGGGCAGGTCTATCTGGACCTGCTGCTGGCGGTCGATGGGGAAAGAGCAGCCGCGGAACTCACCGACAAGGCGGTGCGCCTGCGACGGGCACGCAGGCTGCCGGAAGCGCTGACGATCTTGATGTACCTGGCAAAGGCCGGCGTCCTGGACGTGGAGGGCCGCTACCAGATGGCGCTGGCGCGCCTCATCATGGACCACGAAGAGGGGCGCTCGGGCATGACCCTGCACACGGGGGATGCCACGATGGGCTATATCGCCGCCCTGGTGAGGGATGGATTCCCGGTCCTGGATCGCCTCAAGAAGGAGAGCATGTTGGAGCCGGAGGACCTGCTGCGAGTGGGCCGTCACTTCAACGAGAGCATCGGCCCGGAGCGCCGGTTCGGCACCGAACTCCTCCGCTACGTGGCAGACAAGCACGGCAAGGTCAAGGCTGGCGAGGAGGCCCGGATGATGATCCGGGCAGCCGGCCTCTGAAGAAAGCCCAGGCGATCAGGCGCCGACTGCTTGGCCCATGCGCACCCGGGTCTCCCGGGGCAGCTCCGGGCAGGTGGGTCCCCCTGGCGGCGCTAGCACCACCACCGTCGAGCCGAAGCCGAAGCGCCCGATCTCCTCTCCGGTGCTCACGGGTCCCTCTCGGTGACTGATGTGAGTGTCGCCCACGTTCAGCGCGCTCACCAGCACGACCGCCGCGGGCAGTCCCCCCGCGAGCCGGTAGTGGAACACCACCCGTTCATTGCGAGGGAACAGGTCGGGGATGCTGTCCACGGCGCCAGGGTTCACCGGGAACAGCTTGCCCCCCAAGTGTGCCACCCTGGCGATGTGCCCCGGGAAGGGCGAGTGCACCCGGTGGTAGTCGCCGGGCGCCAGATAGATGGTGAGTTGGTGTCCCTCCGCCAGCTGCGCGGCCAGCTCCCGGTCTTGTAGCAGCTCTTCCACGCGGTAGTCGCGGCCTTTCACCTGGGGAATGCGACCGTCCTTCGTCCTGCCGGTGGTGATCACCCTGCCATCGCAGGGCCAGACCCAGCCGGCCTGCGTGGCGATGGGTCTGGCACCGGGGCGCAGGGGCCGTTGGAAGAACGTCGCCAACCGGTCGTAGTCGCGAAGCTCCCCGACCATCTCCTCCCGATCGACTCCGTAGCGCCAGCTGAAACAGCCGTAGACTGGCGTGCGCAGGAACCTCGGCAGAGGCACCCTTGCCAGGAGCCCGGTGGTGCGGGACAGGAGCCACTTGGGGAGGGCGGTCAACACCACGCGACGAAGGGTTCCCACGGCGGCAGAGAGTCTAGGGACTGGGTCGTCGATTGTCGGCGGTGCTTGCGTGCATCCCTGCCGCGAAACTGGCAACATGGGGACCATGCGGGTGGCAGTAGGGATGTGTCCAGGGATGCTTGCGCTCGCCGTGCTCGCCTTGCTCTCTTGTGGAGAGGGAGACACGGGCGGTGAGATGGAGAACCGCTTGGATCTGACACTGGGAGGCGACCATTCGTCCCTGCGCGAGGGTCTCCGGTCCCTCGACGAGGATGCGGGCCTGGTGCCGGCCCCGGGAAGACGAGGCGAAGGTGGCCCGGCGCCGGTGCCGCATCTGGATCCCGATCCGGTGCCGAAGCCCGTGCCGAAGCCCGAACCGAAACCCGAGCCGAAACCCGAGCCGAAACCCGAGCCGCGCCCGCGCGCTGAGCCTTTCCGGGTCGTGACCCTCGGGGACGGCGACACCCTGTGGGGCCTTGCGGCCAGGCACCTTGGCGCAGGCAGTCGTTGGCGGGAGCTGCTGCGTCTCAATGGCTGGTCCGAGGAGCGCGCCTCTTCCCTCCCCCTGGGGACGCAGGTCAAGATCCCACGGGACTGAGCAGCGATTGGCTGTCCTGGGAGCTGAACCTGGCACCGCAGCTACCCGCGCTTGAAGCCCTCGTCGTAGTCGCCGGTCTTCTCCTCGAGCACATCCCCGTTCGGTTGCCAGAACGTCCAGCGGCCATGCATGAGGCCGTCCAGGTAGTGGCCCTCCGCCTGCCGCTTGCCGGTCTCGTAGAAGTAGACCCACCGGCCAGTGCGCTCACCGTCGCGGAACGCCCCCTCGGAGTCCAACTGGCCGTTCTCGTGCCAGCGCTGCCAGTGGCCGTCGAGACGGCCGCTCGCATAGCCGCCGGCGGACTCCTTGGCACCGCTGGAGTAGTAGTAGGTCCAGATGCCCTCGCGTTGTCCGTCGCGGAACTCACCCCGGCTTTCGACACCCCCGTCGTCGCGGTAGATCACCCATGCGCCGCTTCTCTTGCCGTGCAGGTAGGAGCCCTCGGAGGACTTGTTGCCGTTCTGGTGGTAGTGGACCCACGGTCCCGTGCGTTCGTCCTCCCTGTAGTCTCCCCGGCCCTCCACGGTGCCGTCGGGGCGATGGTGGCTCCAGGTCCCCCTGCGGATGCCCTCGTGGAAGCTGCCTTGGTCCTGCGGCCTGCCATTCCCGTGCCAATAGGTCCAGGGGCCGTGCTGGCGCCCATTGCGGTACGCGCCTTCCGACTTCTTGTTGCCGTTTGCGTACCAGTAGGTCCAGGGGCCGTGAGGGACGCCGGCCTGGAACTCGCCGACGATGATCCTCTTGCCCTCGGCGTCCCAATAGGTCCAGCTTCCCGACTTCTTGCCGTTCGCGAACGGACCCTGTTCCCGGACATGGCCCTGGGGGTCGCGGACCGTGCGGGTCACGCTCCCGTCGCACGCCACAGGGCCGAGGCCGAGCCCCAGACAACACGGCATTAGCCAGATCCGTGGGAAACATCTCATGGCGCGGAGGGCCCGAGGGCGGTCAGCCACGGCATTGT
>QJVU01000374.1 GCA_003235605.1 Planctomycetota bacterium
GACTTCGCACTCCCGGTGGTTCGCAACCATCTGCGCACCGACCCCAGGCACATGGCGCGTGCCGTGCTGGCCGAGGTCTTGGGCTACATAGGGGAGCCGACAGATGCCAGGCTATTGATCAGCCTGTTTGAGAACACCGGCCGTGCCGATGACCTGCCGCAGATTGCACGCGCCATCGGCATGCTCCCGAGCCGCGAGGCCTACCAGATGATGCTCGCCATTGTGCGCGCCGAGGCCATGGCCAACTGGTTCAAGGCCACGGCCATCGACGCCTTGGGCATGATGCTCTCGAGACACCGGCAATTCCACTTGGCGGAGCTGGCACACAACGCCAACTTCACAACCTTCCCGGACTGGACCGCGCGGGTGTTCACCCTCGACCTCTAGTCCACGTCTGGTTCGACCGCCAGACGATGCCGGACAGGACGCCCAGCGCGCTGCCCCCGGGCTGACAGCCCGGGGGCGGTGTCGTTGGTGGCGGAGTCCGAATATGATGCGGATTCCCTCGCAAGGCCGGCGTCTGGCTCACCCGGCGGCACTTCGCATCGCTTCGGTCGCTCCGCATCGCCAGGCGAACACCTGCCAACCTTGCCGGCCCGGGCCACCAACCCTACTGCACCGAGACGCTCTGGAGTAATCGCCATGTCCATCATCAAGAACATGCGGGTGACGGTCCCATTGGCCGTGGTAGCAACGCTGTTGCCGGCGCTGGCGGCCACCGCGCAGTCCCCCCAGGACGACTTCTACAAGGCCTACTACCTGCAACACACCAAGGGTGATCGGGACCTGAAGACAGCCCTGGCCCTCTACAAGAGCGTCGCCGCAAACCGCCAGGCATCAGGTGAGCTACGCGCGAAGGCGGAGCGGCACGCCCGCGATCTCGCGGAGGAACTGGCCAGCGGAGACTTCGCCCGCTTGGTCCCTGCCGATACGATCTTCTATCTGGAGCTCAACCGTCCCGGTGAGCAGGCTCGCAATCTCCTCGGTCAGCTCGGTCTGCTCCGCGACGCCGGCCAGATCGATGGCGAACCCACTCTTGGCATCAGCCCCAGGTTGATTGACAGCCTGCTGGGGCTGCGGGGTGTTGCTCTGGCGGTGACCGCGATCGAACCTCGGCGCGGCCCCACGAACGGTGTCCTGATCCTGCACCCCGGCGACCTCGATGTGGCGCTGGGCTTGCTCGAGACCGTCCTGCCGGCTGCGGGCCAGCCCGCCGAGCCCATTGGCGGGCACCGGACCTACAGCTTGGAGGGACATGCGTTCGTCACCCGCACATCCCGGCTCCTCGTCGTGAGCCCCGATCGCGAGCAGATCCGGGGTGTCGTCGAGCGGCTTCGAGGACGCGGCGGTCCGTCCCTCGCTGAAAACGACGAGTTGTCCGGCGCGATGGAGACGCGGGGCAACGATCTCGTGTTCTGCTGCATGCAGTTCAGACCCTTGTTGCCTGTCATACGGAAGATGGCGCAGGCAGCGGCAAGGCGCCACCCGGAGGTGCAGGCCGCGCTCGCGTTCCTGGACATCGAGAGCACTCGCTATGTCCTGGGGCGCGCGGGAGTAGGCAAGGACAGTATCTCCTTCGATGCCAGGCTGGTGCTTGACGAGGGACACCGCAACCTTGCCTTCAACCTCCTGCGGCAGCCTGGCATCCCGAAGAGCGCGCTGTCCATGGTCCCTGAGGGTACGGCATGTTTCGTGGCAGGGGCAGTCAACCGCCGAGGTGCCATTCCGCCCAGTGAGATCGATGCGCGAGGTCGTCCCGTTGTGACGCTGATGGACTTCGGGCGCGAATTGTTCATGAACCTCACCGACTTCTCGGTGTATGTGATGCCGCAGGTAGCGCGTATGCCCTGGGGCCCCATGCCGGACGTCGCCGTAGCGCTGCACGTCAACGATCCTGTGCGCTCCCGCGCCCTGTGGCAGCTCGTGTTTGGCACAGCGCAGGTCGGGACCGGTGGGGGCGAGTCCGCGCCACGAGAGCGACGTGTTGGCGACGCAAGCGTGGAGAGCTATCAGATCGAGAAAGTGCCCGTGTTCCTCGCGACAAGCGGCAACGATCTGATCTTCTCGCTCAGCGAAAGGGCGATCGAAACCTCGCTCGAAGCCCGCTCGAAGGGTCGCACGGTGTTCGAGGACCCTGTCTACAGGCTGGTTCTCTCGAAGCTCCGCGAGGACGACGTGAGGGTGGCAGCCATGAGCGTCGGCCGCGTGTGCGAGATTGCTTCCCGCTTCATGGGCGAGCGCGAGCAGCGAGAGATGGCTCCGTTTGCCAGGATGATGCAGGACTCTTCCGTCGGCCTCAACATCCATCACGGGGCCAACGAGCTCGGCGTGTCTGGTCGGTTTTGTGGGGTTCCCAACATAGCGCCGATGGTGGACAGGCTGATCAAGCAGGAAACGAGGCGCGGACATCGCCTCTCGGTCGACGACAGCCTGCGTGGTCGCTTCGAGTCGCTGCACGCACGAGGTCGCCACGATGCGGCCCGAGCTGTCGCCGTCCAGATCCACCAGGTCAGCAAGAACGAACCCAACGCGCTCAACTCATTTGCATGGCAGCTGCTCACCGAATCTCGCTACAAGAACCGCTACGACGATCTTGCGCTGGCGATCTCGAAGACGTCCAACGAGGCCTCCGCCTGGAGCAACTGGTTCTATGTCGACACCTATGCAAGGGCGCTGTTCCAGAACGGCAAGGTCGAGAATGCGCTCAACTACCAGCGCAAGGCCGTTGAGATGGCCGGTGAACACCCCAGGGCAGGGGAGGCCAAGAGGCAGCTGGATGAGTTCCTGGAGGCCAGCAGGAAGCGCAGCGGGCAGCCCGACCGGAGAATCCGCTGAGAAATCAAGCGGACACAGGGAATACTCCCCGCGGGACTTCTGCCGTACGGGGCAAGTTGCGTGGTTACGGACGTGCAGTCTCCCCACGTACCGCGGCGCGCATTCTCCCCCGTACGGAAGAGTTCCCGCGGGGCATTAAGACTATCAGGGCATCAAGACCATCGGCTGCCCATGGGGTCCAGATTGCGCTAAGCTACGGGCTCACCCGAGCATGATAGCTCAATTCGGCATGCAGGATCTTCTGGCACTGACCCTCGCTCTTGGCGGGCTGGTCGCGGCGTGGTGGTTGCACAGGCGTTTCTTCAAGCCGTCCGGGTGCGCACGCTGCCCGGTGAGCCACCCGGAAGACAGGCAGGCCTGACCGGTAGTGCTCTGACTACCTGGGGACGTGGACTTCTACGGCCCAGGTCGTCTTGAGGATCCAGACCTGCTTGCCATGTCTGTCGAACTCGCGGACCGCGCCGTTCTCCGCGACGATCGTGTTGCCGTTCGGGAGGCGGTCCGCGTCGCTCGGGGCGCTGAGGTCCCTGATTTCCATGATCGTCTTGCCGTTGCGGTCCACCTCTCTGACAAGGTTGAGCATCCGGATCGTGAGCAGCGTGTTGCCGTTCGGTAGCCGGTCGGCATCGTGCACGTTGGCGATGTTCTTCAGCTGCCAGACGATGTCGCCTTTCTTGTCGACCTCGATGATCCGATCCTCGTGGCCGTCGGCGATCAAGGTGTTGCCGTTCGTCAGCCGGTCCACATCGTAGGGTTGGATGGACTTGTCGTAGCACCAGACGATCTTGCCGGTCGTGTCCACCTCGATCACGCGTCGTCCGAAGGTGTCCGCGATCAGCGTGTTGCCGTTGGGCAGGCGGTCTGCGTCGTAGGGATTCTTGAGGTCAGTGAAGCTCCACACCTCCTTGCCATCTCGGGTGATCTCGCGCACACGGCTGACGCTGAATTCGGTGATCAGCAGGTTGTCGTTTGCGAGGTTTTCCACGTCCCAGACGCCGAAGATGTCCTGCAGCTGGAAGGTCGGCTTCCCTCTCCGGTCATAGCCCGTGATCGTGTTGTCCGAGTAGTCGGCCACCAACACGTACTCCGTCGAGCCTCTCAGAAACCGGGCCGCAGCCCCGGCCACGCGGCCGTTCTTGCTCTTTGCCAGGGGCTCCACCGAAGGCCTTGCCTTGGCACGGACCTCCGGACCCATTGAAGCCAACGCCCGGATCACCCGTGCCACCAGGTCGCTACTGCCTCCCTCGAGCTTCTCGAGCAGGAGGGGCACGACCATGTCTTGGGTCGAGGTCATTGCCACCAACTGGTCCAGGGCGGTTTCTACCACAGTGTGATCCGCCCGATCCACCAGGACAATAAGGGCCTTGGCGAACTCCTGCCGTTTGCCGCGCACCTTGCCAAGAGCTCTGATCAGGCCACAGACGACGCCGGGACGTTCGTCCTCGAGGGCTCGGATGAGGGTTGGCGCCACCCGCGAATCCCTGGTTCCAAGACCTGCCAGGATGTCCGCAGAACACAGGGCAACACCCTCCCGCTTGTCCGTCACGAATGGGATCAGCAACGGAACCACCTCTCGGACAGGCCGGACCACATGCGGGAGCGAACGCATCGCGCCCATGACAACCTGTTCTCGCGGGTCTTGCAGGAGGGCAATGATGTCGCCGGAGAACTCGCCGCGCCTGCTGTGGATTCGCGTCAGACCCTCCGTCGCTGCAACAACAACAGCCGCTCGCCTGTCCTCCAGTGCGGAGAGCAACGTCTCGCGGATCCTCTGATCCCCAGTCTGTCCGTGAGACAACGCCCGGATCGCTGTGGTGGCAACGTCCGCGCGCGTGTCCGCCACGAACGGGATCAACAAGGGAACGGTCTTCCGGCGCTGACCATGCATATTCCCCAGGGCCTCGAGCGCACCCGTTACGACCACCTCGTTTCGGTTCTTCAAGGCTC
>QJVU01000504.1 GCA_003235605.1 Planctomycetota bacterium
GCCGACCACAACCTGCCGCTGATGGTTTGGTACGGTGTGGAACCGCTGGTTCCGACGGACACCGCCAGGTCGCTGCGCCTGGCTGGCTCATCCCGAATGCCGACCGTGGCACGGCACATCTACCGCCGTCTGGCATCGGGAAAGAACGCCGCTCTCGATGCGTTGGTGCAGGCCGTTGCGGGGCTGGAGGACGACAGCCGGAAGCTGATGGTTCTGGACCAGATGTTCACCGCCCTTGGGAAGCGCACCGGCGTGCCCATGCCGGCGGGTTGGCATGATGTGTTTGCGACCCTGGTCAAGAGCACCGACAGGCGCCTCCGTGATCGGGCTCTCACTTTGGCGGTAGTCTTCGGCGACATGCAGGTACGTCCCGGGATCCGGTCGCTGATTGCGGACAGGAACATCGACGCCGGGCGGAGAAAGTGGGCCCTCGAGACGCTGCTGCGCGTCAAGGACCAGCTGCTGGTGCCGGTGCTGCAAGAGCTGATCGACGATCCGGTGCTCGGCGAACGCGCGATCCGCGGCCTTGCCGCCTTTGACGACCCGCAGACACCGTCCTTGATCCTCGCCCGATACCACGTCCTGCAACCGTCCGAACAGCAGGCTGCCGTGCGCACGCTGACCGGCAGGAAGCCCTACGCCAAAGCCCTTCTCACCGCGGTCTTGAAGAAGGACGTTCCCCCTACGGTGCTGGACTCCGCGACGACGCGCCGGCAGATCGCCAACTTGAAGAGCCCGGAGATCGACCAGCTCATGGAGGTGGCGTGGGGGCGCTCGACATCCACGCCCAAGGACAAGCGGGAGCTGATCGCCAAATACAAGAAGAAGCTGCCCGACCATGAACGCGAGCGTGCAGACGTTTCTCATGGCCGGGCCGTGTTCTCAAAGACCTGCGCGGCCTGCCACACGCTGTTCGGTGCCGGCGGTGAGTTGGGTCCCGACCTCACCGGGTCCAACCGCCGCGACCTGGACTACATACTGGAGAACATCATCGACCCCAGTGCGGAGGTGTCCAAGGAGTACATGGCGACCACCGTGGAAACGAAAGATGGTGGTCTCTTTGTCGGCATGGTCTCGGACGAGAACGACGAGACCATCACGCTGACCAATGCCGTGGAGACCAAGGTCATCGCTCGCAAGGACATCAAGAAGAACGCGCAGGGAAAGCCGGAGATCATCCGTTCCCGGACCTCCATCATGCCGGAAGGCCAGCTCCTGGCCTTGACCGACAAGGAGGTGCGGGATCTGATCGGCTACCTCGCAAGCGACCATCAGGTGCCGATGATGGCGACTGCCTACAACCTGCCGTTGTTCTTCTCCGGCGAGGACTTGCGCGGTTGGGACGCGGACCCCGCAGTATGGAGCATCGAGAAGGGCGAGATCGTTGGCAAGACCACGGCCGGCCTGAAGAGGAACAGCTTTGCCCGCAGCCACATGCTGCTGACCGACTTCCGCTTGACCCTCGAGGTCAAGCTCGTCGGGGACCTGGGGAACAGCGGAATCCAGTTTCGGAGCGAGGCTCTCGATGATGGCGGCATGAAAGGCTACCAGGCGGATATCGGGAAGGGCTGGTGGGGCAAGCTCTACGAAGAGCACGGCCGCGGCCTGCTCTGGCGCAAGGGCGGGGACGAACACGCGAGGGCCGGCGAGTGGAACACCTACGAGGTCCTGGCCGTTGGCAGCCGTATCCGGACCGCGATCAACGGCAAGCTGTGCGTGGACCTGGCGGATGACCAGGGGGCCCGCAAGGGCGTGGTCGGTCTGCAGGTCCACAGTGGTGGAGCCACCGAGGTGCGTTTCAGGAAGCTCCGGCTGGAGCTGAAGCCCAAGGCGGAGATGCAGACCGTCCGCTAGCGGGGGCCAGCTACGAGGTTCGACGGAGCGACTTGATGGCGTCGGCGATCTCGCCGGCCAGGCTGGCCACAGCCCGGCTCATGGCCATCACGATGTCGGTGTAGCTCCTGGAGTCTGACGGCTGCGCCAACTTGCTCTGACGTCGGAGCAGCTCGACTTCACCCGCTGGACCCATCACTGCCCAGCGGGCTGCCAGTGACACATTGCCGTCGGCATCGGCATCGAAAGCGATCACCTGTACCACGATCTGGTAGTCGATTGCCGCCGCGCGTCGCCAGGGAAAGACCGTAACCCGGTCCGTCGGAAGCATCACGCCGAGGTTCTCACCCAGCACGCGGCCGAACCCGTCATGGAGAGGTTCCGCCCAGCGGTCGAACTCGCCAATGGTGACGGAGCCAGCAGTCGCCTGCAGAACGATCTGCGGTCGATCAAGGTATTGCGGCACGTCGATCGGTCCGACGCCAATCCACGGACCTGCGGCGGACTGGGTGTCGCTGCCGTCGGCGGGCTCCTGAACCGGCATCAGCAGATAGAAGTTCGTGGGTTCCGAACGGCATGCCGTGACACCGAGGGCAAGCACCACCGCGCACCCCCACAGGATCAGCCAACGAACAAGACAGTGAACAAGGGAGCCAACAAGCATCATCGGCCTCCAGAGCGCAACTTGCCGTAGATCAGAGCGTCGGGGTGACGTTCGAGATAGCTCGCCAGCACCCGAATGGACCGCATCGCCGTGGCCGCCTCCTCCAGCGCAGTGCCGAGGTCGTAGCGCATCACCGAGTTGGGCGCGATCATGGACTGGATCGAGGCCATGGTCTTGTCGGCGTTGCCCAACGTCCTCTCGAGGTGGGTGGCCATGGGGTCCACGCGCTTCAGCAGAGCCCTGGCTTCATCGACCACGCCGACTGCACCCTCCACGAGGTTCTCCAGGGGCAACCCCTCGAGCTTTGCAATGATGCGCTCGACCCGCGTGGTGAGCGCTCGCAACTTCGAAGGCACTGTCGGCAGCTCCGGGAGCTCGCTGACACCCACGAGCCGCGCGGGGGTGCCAGGGTCGAAGTTCAGCTCCACGAACAGCTCGCCGGTGAGGAAGCTGCCTGTCTGCAACTGCGCCCGCAGGCCCTGATCCACGAGAGTGGCGATGGTCTCTCGGGCCTGCGTGACAGTGCTGCCGGACATGCCGATGATGTTCTCCGGGTCGAGCTCCATCGTGACCGGTGTCCGGATCGAGTTCGTGCTGGCGTCGTACTCCATTTTCACCCGGGTTACGGTTCCAATCCGGATTCCCTTGAGCGCGACAGGGGCACCGACATGGAGTCCCCGTACCGGGTCGTCGAAGTACGCGACATAGGCCAGCTCCAGGTCGCGCGGCTTGTCCTGGTCTACAGCCTGGAGACTGGAGTAGAGCTTGAACCGTTCGCCCTGACGTGCCAGCGGAGCTGGCTTGTCGGTGACGGGTGTCTCGAACGCGACGCCGCCGCTCACCAGGGCCTCGAGGGTCGAGGTCTGCACCTTGAGACCGTAGGAGCCCATGGCCACGTTGATGCCGCTCATGTTCCAGAACCTGGCATCGCTGCGAACCAGCTTGTCGTAGGGCTTCCAGATGAAGGCGGAGATGTTCACGCCCTTGTTGTCCTTGGTCAGCGCATGGGTCTCGATCTCGCCGACCTGGACGCCGCGGAAGTAGACCGGCGAGCCGCTGTTGACGGATCCGAGCGTGTCGGACTGCAGGACCACCCGCAGGCCGGGCCTCGCGTCAGGGTTGGGGGGCGGCCAGTCCAAGCCCTCGAACGTGTAGGTCGGTACCCCCAGCCCGGCGCTGACGCCGATGTAGGCACCGGAGACCAGGGTGTCGAGTCCCGAGACGCCGGTGGCGCCGATGCGCGGCCGCACCACCCAGAAGCGTGTTCCCTCGTTGAGGAAGGGCTCGGAGCCGGCAACCATCTCGGCGGTCAGAACCACGTGGCTCAGATCCTCTGCCAGGTTTATTGCCTCCACGGTGCCGATCACCAGATCCTTGAAACGGATCTGGGTCTTGCCCGCCTGGAGCCCCTGAGCGGTCGAGAAGGTGATCGTAATGGTGGGTCCCTTCTCCATGATGGCGCGGAACCAAAGCCATCCGCCGATGGCGGCCGCCACTATCGGCACGACCCAGAGCACCGTCGGCCTCCTCCTCTGCTGGATGATCACGCGGGCGGGCTCTGTCGCCTTGCGCGTGCCCGGTTCCCGTTCTTCAGTCATCGGGGTCCTCCAGTGAATCCCAGATCAACCGTGGGTCGAAGCTGAACGCCGCGAACATCGTCAGCACGACGACGGCCGCAAACGAGGTGGCACCCGTCCCAGGCTCGATCGTTGCAACTGCATCGAGCTTCACGAGCGACACCAGTATCGACAGCATGAACATGTCGATCATGGACCAACGCCCGATGCTCTCGATGATGCGAAAGAGAGTTGTCCGATCCCGAGGGTGTTTGTTCCAGCCGAGCTGGACCGACAGCATCAGGTAGGTGAGGCCCACGAGCTTCAACACCGGGACCGTGATGCTGGCGAAGAAGATCAGGATAGCCACGGCCCATTCACCAGCAGCGAACAGTTCCTCGACACCGCTCAGGATCGTGTCCGGTTGGCCACGTCCCGACATGACGACGCTCATGATCGGGAACGTGTTTGCCGGGATGTAGAGGATCAAGGCGGCGATCACGAGCGCCCAGGTTCGCCCGAGGCTGCACGGCTTGCGCTGGTGGAGCACCGTGCTGCACAGTGGACATCGGGCTTCGTAGCCGTCGGCGAGGTCGACGCTCGGGTAGACCCGCAGACAGACATGGCAGCTGACCAGGGCAGCAGCGGCCGCGGTACAGGTGGGCGTCTGCTCGCTCATCGCCTGGCCTCCAGCCGTTCCCAGAGGATGTTGGGGTCCAGCCTCG
>QJVU01000604.1 GCA_003235605.1 Planctomycetota bacterium
GGGAGGCCACGAAGAGCGGCATGGCCACGAGTGGACCCGCGAAGGAGATCTGCAGGTAGAGTTCCGAGCCAAGGGTCGCGATGCCCACCGCGACCGCCGGGGCAAACAGCAGCGCGCTGACGATCAACACCCCCAGGTAGGACAGGCCGCCGCTGGCAACTGCTCCCAGGAGGGTCGGAGGCCAGAACGCGCGCCAGTCGTTCCTCACCTGACGCAATACCAGCGCCATCGGCAGCAGCAGGAGGCCGAGCACGAGGGCCCCGAGCGTCAGTTCCTTGGGCGCGCCGCGATAGTGGCAGACAGCGGCAGGTCCGAGAAAGACCGCCGACATGATGGCGGAGTCGACAAGAAAGCGGCCGGCGTGCAGGACGAGCGCCCCGAGCTCGGGAATAGCAGGAGGATCCTCCGAGCCGGCGGTGGCTTCGATCATGATCTTGCGAGAGAGTGCGCAGACCAGAGCGACCACCGAGAGGATCGGTACCAGTGCAATGACGGGGAGCAGCATCTCGTTGGTACCTTGGGTCAAGAAGCCGCCGAGCCCGATCACCAACGGGAAGGTCAACGCGGTGACCATCACGGTGAGCGGCATATGATCCTCGAACAGGAAGCGGAAAGCGCCGCTCAGTTCTTCCTTGAAGCTCGGCCGCAGCAGCTTCTCGAGACCTTCCCAGGCCCTGTCTCGCAACCTGGCGCTGCTCAAGACCCCAGGATGAGGAAGGGCACAAGAACTGGGAGAAGGAGGATGTGCAGGCCTCCGTGCGGCCGGATGTCCAGCAGGGCGCAAGGCAGAGCCCTGAGGAGAGGTCAGGCGCGAGGCAGAGCTCGGAGGAGAAGCACAGGCAGAGCTCGGAGGAGAGGTCAGGTGCGAGGCAGAGCTCGGACGTGACGGTCGTGTGGAAAGTTCGATCAACCCCTTGCTGGCAAGCCAGCGCTGGACAACGCCGCGCTCCGTGGGGCTCTGGATGAGCTTGGCCGTCTGCACAGCTTCATCGGTGTTGCCGATCCTCACACAGACGTGCACGAGTTCGGTGAGAAGCGTGTCGTCCTTCTTGCCCTGGTCCAGGGCCCTGTGGAGCACCGCGTAGCGCCTTTCTGGCGTCTGCTGGGGACTGGTCTTCGAAGAATGAGGGCCATGATGAGCCCCCTGATGAAGGTCGAGATGATGATGTCTTGCCAACATGGTTCTCCCCTTTTCTGGTCGTTCCAACAGAACGCCCTGAGCCCCTTGATGTGCAGGGGGGGTGTTCGGTAAACCCTCTGGGGCCCTTGAGGTGCTAGTCTCTGGATTGGACGCGCACGCGGCAAAGTGCGATCCCTGCGCGCACAACTGCACCGGCCCGGGATGCTGGCGGGACGAGGGCTCGGACTAGCCCTTGTTCTCGATCTTCTTCTGCAGCTCGCCGCTCTCGTACATCTCCATCACGATATCCGAGCCACCGATTAGCTCGCCGTTGATGAATACTTGCGGCGTTGTGGGCCACCCGCTGTACTCCACCAGGGCTGGCCGGATGGATGGGTCATCGAAGATGTTCACGACCTCGAAGGGCTGTCCCATGAGGCCCATGACATGGATCGCTCGGTGCGAGAAGCCGCACATCGGCTGCTCCTTGGTACCCTTGGCAAACACCACCAGCTTGTTCTCTTTGACGACCCGGTCGATGTCTTGCTTGCTCCACATGGAAGTTCTCTCCTCAGTCGGGGACGTGGATCTTGATGTCGACCGCGTGGATAGTGGTCGTCAGGTGCTCGCCCAGCGCCCGGTGCACCATCTTGTGTTGCTCGATCCGGCTCTTTCCGGCAAACGCCTTGGAGCTCACGTGGATCGCGAAGTGATCTGATGTGCCTGTCAGGTCCTTGACCTGGCACGTCGCTTCCGGGATGGCTTTCTGAATGAGTTCCTGGACGTCCTGGGCGGTCAACATGGGGTATGGGATGGTGCTGGGGCATGGAAGTAGATCCTGGAGAGTCGAAAGTCAAGCGCATCGGGCATGGCAGCCTCTTGAGACCGCACCGTCTCCAGCCCACACTTTCCGCCGTGAAGGTGTTGTTGAGCCGTCCCCGTGGATTCTGCGCCGGCGTTGAACGGGCGATCGAAGTCGTCGATCGGGCCCTGGAGAAGTTCGGTGGACCGATCTACGTGCGCCACGAAATCGTTCACAACACCGTCGTGGTTGAGGATCTGCAACGCAAAGGCGCGGTGTTCGTAGACGACCTGACGCAGGTGCCCTCCGGAAGCTATCTGATCTTCTCGGCCCACGGCGTGTCGCCGAAGGTCGTTGAACAGGCGCGGGATCTCCAACTGCATGCCATCGATGCCACCTGTCCGTTGGTCACGAAGGTCCATGGCGAGGCTCGTATGTTCGCCAAGAAGAACGCCACGATCCTGCTCATCGGGCACCGCGAGCACGTCGAGGTAGAGGGCGTAGTCGGCGAAGCTCCCCAGCGCACGATCGTGGTGTCCAGTCCGGCGGAGGCTGCCGAGGTGGAGGTCGAAGATCCGGACAACGTCGCGGTGCTGACCCAGACGACGCTCAGCGTGGACGAAGCAATGCGAACGATGGACGTATTGAAGCGACGCTTTCCGAAGCTCTCGACGCCCCGCAAGGAGGATATCTGCTATGCCACCACCAACCGACAGATGGCAGTAAAGGGACTGGCCTCGCGCGTAGACCTGTGGCTCGTGATCGGCGACGAGACGAGCTCGAACAGCAATCGACTGCGTGAGATAGGTGAGTCGACCGGGGTGCCAGCGTATCTGATACTCGACGAGAAGCGGATCAAGCCAGAATGGTTGGTGGGTGTGGAGACCGTGGGGATCACCTCCGGCGCATCCACTCCGGAGATCAGCGTGGAGTCGGTGGTGAACCATTTGCGCGAAATGGGCGCAACCGTCGTGGAGGAGGTCGAGGGTGTGAAGGAGGCCGTCGAGTTTCAACTCCCCGTGGAGGTCCGTTGATTGGC
The DNA here is from genome assembly GCA_003235605.1 of Planctomycetota bacterium. Next base: position 2,962 of record QJVU01000604.1, read on the forward strand.
TCCCGACCGTGAGCTGCCGTGAAGATCGGCATTTGTCAGATCAACACCACCGTTGGTGACTTCTCCGGGAACCGCCGGAGCATCGAGGAGGGCGCGCGTAGAGCGCATCAACAGGGTGCGCAGCTGGCAGTTTTTCCAGAGCTTGCTGTTTGTGGATACCCACCCGAGGACCTGTTGCTCAAGCAATCGTTCCTGGAAGCGCACGATGCAGCTCTTGCGGATCTGGCTGCCAGCCTGCCTCCGGACCTGCCGGTTCTCGTAGGGTGTCTGGCACGCAACGAGCGCCAGGATCGCGGCGGCCGACCTTTGCACAACGCGGTGGCGTTGGTCGAGGATGGCCTCGCGCGGGTGGTGTCGCGCAAGTGTCTGCTGCCGACCTATGACATCTTCGACGAATCCAGGTTCTTCGAGCCTTGGACACGACCGGAGAAGAACATCATCGAACTCGGGGGCAAGAAGATCGGCGTGCTGGTGTGCGAAGACGGCTGGAACAACGAGGAGTTCTTCACCTCCCGCCGCTACGCGCTGGACCCGGTGGAGCGCGTGGTGGGCGCCGGCGCCCAGCTCGTGATCAACCTCTCTGCAAGCCCCTGGTCCCTGGGAAGGGAGGAGTTCCGCTACCGAATGCTGCTTGCAGCATCCAGGCGGCATGACATCCCGATCGTCTATGCGAACCTCGTTGGTGGCAACGTGGCGCTGCAGTTCGACGGAGCGTCGCTGGCGGTCAAACCACAGGGTCTTGCGTTCCAGCCGGTCCAGTTCGAAGAGCGCATCGACGTCGTCGACACGGAGGCGCCGTGGCAGGAGGTTCCGCGCTTCCCTGCACCCGAGGAAGCGCACCACGCTGCGCTGGTGCAGGGGGTCAGGGACTACTGTCGCAAGTTCGGCTTCGACAAGTGTGTCATTGGTCTGTCGGGAGGCATCGACTCGGCGCTCGCCGCCACGCTGGCGGTGGACGCCGTCGGACCTGACAGCGTTGTGGGACTGGCCATGCCCTCGACGTTCAGCAGCGAGCACTCCGTAGCAGACGCCGTGGATCTTGCGCGCAACCTGGGTATCCGGATGCACGAGCTGCCGATTGCGACGTTGCAGTCTTGCTACGACGAGGTGTTGGGGCCGGTGTTCGCGGGCACCGCGCAGAACATTGCCGAGGAGAACCTGCAGGCGCGGATGCGGGGAGCCCTGCTGATGGCGTACTCCAACAAGTTCGGCCACCTGCTCCTTGCGACCGGCAACAAGAGCGAGACCGCCGTGGGCTACTGCACGCTCTATGGGGACATGTGCGGCGGACTCGCGGTGATCGCGGACCTGTGGAAGACCGAGGTGTATGCCCTGGCCCGCTGGCTCAACCGGACGGGCGAGCGCATTCCCCAGCGCAGCATCGACAAGCCGCCTTCCGCCGAGCTGCGTCCGGACCAGAGGGATACCGACACGCTCCCACCCTACGGGGTACTGGACCCGATCCTGAAGCTCCTCGTCGAGAACGAGATGGGCGTTGACGCCGTGGCCCGTCGCCTGGGCGCAGATCTCGAGATGGTGCGGACCCTTGCGCGCATGGTCCAGCGCAACGAATTCAAGCGGTTCCAGTTTGCTCCCACGCTCCGCGTCTCCCTCCGCTGCTGGGTGGGGCGCCGGGTCCCGGTGGCCCACCGTTTCGAGGAATAACTCCCGGAATAACGCCCCCGGAATAACGCCCCGCGGGACATCTGCCGTGCGGGGAAGAACGACCGGCTTCTTTCCCCCGACCGGCTTCTTTCCCCGGGGGGAAGAAGTCCCGCGGGGAGAAGTGACCAGTGATTCAAAGCACCGCGCGCAG
>QJVU01000598.1 GCA_003235605.1 Planctomycetota bacterium
GGGATCCTGTTCCTGGTTCTGGCCGCGGTCGCGGGCAAGCACATCCCTGTGGTGGGAGCAAGCGGCTGCGTCTACGGCGTCATGGTGTACGCCGCGTTCCTGATGCCGCGCCTGACCGTGTGGATATTCGGACTGTTCCCGGTGCAGCTGTGGGTGATCGTCGGCCTCCTGGTGTTCCTGGGTGTCTGGTACCAGGCCTTGGAACTGCATGGCTACGAGGTCGGACAGGTGGCGCACAGCGCCCACCTCGGCGGAGCGCTCTGGGGTTTTCTGGCCTTCAAGATGGATCGCTCCGGCATCGACCTCAGCCGTTTCAATCCGCTGGCGAAGCTCTCGCAACTGGGTCGCCGGCGACGGATGGACGCCGACCGCAAGCGCCGCGCGGTCCTGGACCAGATCCTGGAGAAGGTTCACCGAGAGGGTCTCGGCGCCCTGACAGCGGCGGAACGCCGATTCCTGGATCGGGCCAGCAAGGACCTGAACCGCTAGGTCTCGCATCGCGGTCCGCTGGCTCTTGTCCGGGGGCTGGTCCCAGGGGATATCATGAGGCGGCGATGAGACCCCCCGTCAACCTGCTTTCCCCGGCCATGCGCGTCATCTTGGTCCTCGCTGTCGCCTCGGGCGTATCCGGCTTGCCAGCGCAGGCCGAATACCAGGCGTTCGTGGCGCAGTTCACCAAGGCGATGGGCTTCAACGACGAGAGAGGCATGGACCGGGCAACGCGAGCCGCGCCTCGGTGGGTGCCCTATCACTATGAGGCGGTGTACCGTCAGTGGCTCCGGGACCAGAGCCAGGTGGACCGACGTCAGCTCCTGAGAGCCATGAACGCCTCGTTCAAGCGCGTGTTCGAGACGGACACCCTGGAAATGATCGCGCGGTACTGGGACGACATGGACGATGAGCGCACTGCCATGTTCGACAAGGGGGAGGCAAACTGGGGAAAGCTCGAGAGGGAGTGGGAGCAGGTGACCAAGGAGAGGAATTCCCAAGCCATGCGCAAGGTCCTGGAGCAGGCCATGGAGATGGCCCGCAGGTTCGAGGAGCTGGGCCATGCACTGAAGGCGGCCTATGTCTGGGACATCACCCGGACCTACTACGACGCGCTGCCGGATCGCAGCCTTGCCGACCGCAACGACGCTGTCAACGCGGGCAGGCGCTTCGTCGCGAACCGCAAGCTCTGGCACTGGACCAAGGACACCCGGTACTACGGGATAGTCAACTGGGTCAAGGGCCAAGAGGGTGCCCTCCAGGAGGAGGCCAAGAAGGAGAAAGAGCGCAAGGAGGCCGGGTTCAAAGAGGAGACCAAGGGTCCGGAGGCGTACATCATCCCCAAGTCCACGGAGGAACTCGGCAAGCTCGAGTTCAAGCCTTTGCACAAGCCGCTGCGAAGCTGCTTCATTCGCAGTGGGCCGATACCCGTGTTCTGGATGTGGGGCGTGGTGGGGGAGGCGGATGGTGAACCCCGCAAGCTCGGTCGGTTTCGCCGCAGCGATCTCTTCCTGGTAAGGACAGGTACGACGAAGTTCGGCGTAACCTGGGATGGAGCCACCAAGGACCTGGAGCAGAACCCGTGGCAGCCGATCGAGGCGCCCAACAAGATCTCCAAGAAGCCGTCGGTCTTCTACCTCGACAAGGGAAAGAGGTTTCAGTACGCGATGTGGTTCTACACCGGCAGCGAGCAGGAGCCGGTATGTGGCCTCGTGACGAACCTGGCTCCGCAGCAGAAGGTCGCCTCGATCTACTATCGCAGCGCCGCGAGCTGGGAGACGACGTTGAACGGGGTAAAGGTCACGTTTCTGGACGACAACGCTGACGGCAAGCTCTTTGCCGAGGACCCGATGGCGTACGACTGGAAGGAGCGGACCCTTGGCTTCGGTGATGAGGAGAAACCGGTTCCTTGCTATGACTCGATGATCATTGGCAAGGGCAAGCCCGTTCCCTACAGCAGCTGGGTGAAGCTCGACGACAAGTGGTTCTATCTTCGGGAGGCCGGGGGAACGGAGATCCAGGCCGGCGTGCGACCGGTGCACACGGACTTCTTCAAGGTGGGTACCGTGCAGATGAACTTCGCGGGCAGCAAGGCCAGGCCGACCCTGCTCATCGTGCGCGGTAAGGATGCGTTCCGGAACGCGGCCTTTGACATCTCGAGTGGCAAACCCGTCGAGGTTCCGGTCGGCGAGTACACCATCGACTACGGCCGCGTGATCCAGGGCAAGGGCTCGCGGGTCATCACGGCCGACATCTTCGCCGGCGACAGCAAGCCAATCGAGGTCAAGGAAGGCAAGAACACCGTCGTCGAGGTGGGTGCGCCCTTCAAGGTGGACTTCGAGACGGCCACGGAACAGGGCTTCATCGTGGTGGACAGCACGAAGTTCAAGGTCAAGGGCCGGGGGGGCGAGCACTACGCCCGGATCAGTGGCGGTGTCGCCGCTCCGGAGGTGCTATACGGCAAGACGCCGGATGGCAAGGGCGCCAAGACAGTGGGCCACTTCATTCCGCTCAGCGATCCCGAGATGCTCAACAAGGCCGGGGACACGATGAAAGCAGCGGGTCTCAAGATCGAGGGCATCGGGCCTGGCTTCTTCGCAGCCGTGAAGGGAGACCGTGATTACTCCACCAAGCTGAAGTTCACTCCCAAGTTCCCGGACGGCCACGTGGGCCTGCGGCAGACCAAGCACAAGCTGTTCGGCAAGCTGGAGCCGAACTTCAAATAGCACCCGGTCTCGGGAATAATGCGCGCCGCTTGTCCCTGCTAGCCAGCCGGAGGTAGTGTTGCTCGACATCAAGTGGGTCCGGGAACATCCGGAGCTCGTCAAGGCAGGTGCGCTGAAGAAGCAGTTTCCCGACCGAGCAGCCGCGGTGGATCGGGTGCTGGAGGCGGACCGCAACCTGCGCGAGACAATGACGAGGGTCGAAGAGCTGCGCGCCGAGCAGAAACGGCGCTCCAGAGAGCTGGGCAGGCTCGATCCGGAGGCGCGTGCCAGGGCTCTGCAGGGACAACAGACCCAGAAGGAAGAGCTGCAGGCCCTCGAGGAACAGCAGCGGGCCCTACGGCAGCAGCTCGAGGAGCAGGCGCTCCTGCTGCCAAACGTTCCCGCGGATGATGTCCCAGAGGGCAGGGACGACAGCGAGAACCAGGAGGTGCGGCGCTGGGGCGAGGTGTCAGAGCCCGACTTCGACGTGCGTTCCCACCACGAACTGGGGAGTGCCCAGGGCTGGATGGACTTCAAGGCGGCGGCGGAGATTGCCGGCAGTCGGAACTACATGCTGTTGGGCGAGGGCGCCCTGCTGCACGACGCGGTCCTGCGCTATGCCATGGACATGATGGTCCAGAAGGGCTTCGTGCCCGTGGACCCGCCGGTCCTGGTGCGCGACTTCGTGATGACAGGCACGGCGTTCTTTCCCGGCGGTGAGGAGCAGACCTACCGCTGCGAAAAGGATGGCCTGAACCTGATCGGTACCTCGGAGGTTCCGGTGACCGCGATCCACAGCGGGCAGATCCTCGAGGAGAAGGACCTGCCCAAGCGGTATGTCGGGCGCAGCGTCTGCTTCCGCCGCGAGGCCGGCACCCATGGCAAGGACACCAAGGGGCTCTACCGGGTGCACCAGTTCCAGAAGGTGGAGCAGGTGATCGTGGACATCCACGACGAGGAGCGCAGCAAGCAACACCATGAGGACATCGTCCGGAACGCCGAGGCGATCTTGCAGGCCCTGGAGCTGCCGTACCGGGTCGTCAACGTCTGCGGCGGCGAGCTGGGCGTTCCCCAGAAGAAGAAGTACGACATCGAGTGCTGGATGCCGTCCCGGCGTGCCTACGGCGAGACCCATTCCGCCTCGCGGATGAACGACTTTCAGGCCCGCCGTCTGAACCTGCGCTACCGCCGCGGCGCCGACCGCAAGGTCTCCTTCTGCCACACCCTCAACAACACGGTCCTGGCAAGCCCCAGGATCCTGATCCCGCTGTTGGAGATCCACCAGCTGCCCGACGGCCGGGTCAAGATTCCGACGCCGCTGGTCCCGTACATGGGCCGCGAGGTGATCGGCAAGCAGCTGTGAGGGCCAGCCGGAGCCTTCGAGCCCTCGACGAGCGCATCCCCCGGTGCCGCCGCTGTCCGGAGCTGCGACGGTTCTGTGCCCAAGTCGCCAAGACGAAGCGTCGCGCCTACGAGGAGTGGGACTACTGGGGGCGACCGGTTCCGGGATTCGGCGACGGGAATGCCCGCATTTGGATACTCGGCCTGGCTCCTGCCGCTCACGGCGCCAACCGCACAGGCCGCATGTTCACCGGCGACCGCTCCGGAGACTTCCTGTACGGAGCCCTCCACGATGTCGGCCTTGCCACCAGCGGCGAGTCCATCGCGAAGGACGACGGCATGAGGCTGAGGGGTGCTTACATCAGCGCCGCCCTACGCTGTGCGCCGCCCGGCAACAAGCCGACCGGCCGGCAGCTGAAGAACTGTGCCAGCTACCTCGACGAGGAGCTCGTGCTCCTCCGCCGCGCGAGGGTGCTCCTGTGCCTGGGAGGCATCGCCTGGAATGCCGCCCTCGGGGTCTTGTCCCGGGCCGGCCACCGGCTGCCGAGACCCCGCCCCAGGTTCGCCCACGGCGCCGAACTCTCGGTGGGGGGCAGGGTGCTCCTGGGGTGCTACCACGTCAGCCAGCAGAACACCTTCACCGGCCGCCTCACCCGGAAGATGCTGGACCGGGTGCTCCGCCGGGCAACAAGGCTGGCGACGGGATAGTACGGAGTCGGGTACGTTCTTATCGT
>QJVU01000526.1 GCA_003235605.1 Planctomycetota bacterium
AACACCCCGAGCAGGAACCCCCGGACCTGGAACACCTGGACCTCGAGGAGACCTGGCTCCAGGAACGCTATCCCGCGGCCTCCGCAGACTTCGTGGAGCAGACCCTGGCCCGGGTGATCGCAGACCAGGCGGAGATCGCATACGAGGAGCAGAGGGTCGACGAGTTCCGGTTCGACCCGGCGTTCCTGGCGCTCCTCGAAGTGCCACCCGTCGCGTCCGACTTCGTGGACAACACCCTCCAAAGGGTCCTGGCACAGCAACGGCAGCGAGCATCCGGCGACCGGGCCCTCGAGAACCTGATGCATCGGTACCAGGTGCCCCCGGTATCGGAGGACTTCGTCCGGCGCACTCTCAGCGCCCTGGACACGGGCGACCGACGGCCGGCGGCCTTCCGCCGGCGGGCGTACGCCTGGGCTGCAGCCGCGGCCATTCTGCTGTTGGCGGGGACTCTCCTGTTGGCCCCTCTGCTGATCGACCGCAACCTCCCCGAGTCCCCCGCGGGACGCCCGACTGCAGCCTACACACCCGTGCGTTTCGGGACCGTGATGGCGACCACCGCCAAGCTCCGTGCCGAGCGCGACGGCGACCCCCTCGTGACCCTGGCCTATCTCGGCTCCCAGTCGCCCAAGTGACCCATGCGCTGCCTGGCACCTCAACTCCCGTGGCTCCTGCTGGTTCTGGCCTGCGGTCCAGGCACCGACCGCCAGCCCGCGGCGACCACGGAGTCGGCCCAGGCACCCGGCCGCAAGGAGACCCAGGAGCTGCTGGCAAAGATCGACTCTGCATTCAACGCCCGCGAACTGGAGACACTGCTCGACTGCTTCCACCCCAGCCACAAGACGCTGCATGCCCAGCTGAAGGCGCGCATGAAGGCGGTGCTGGCCTACGACGCCAGGCTCCAACGAGAATCGGAGATCGTCAAGTTCGACCAGCGCCGCGGCCGCGCCATCGCCCTGGTTCGTTCCTGCACCCGGTGCCAGCGACGGGCCGATCTGCCGCCCCACGTGGAGCACAGCTATCTGGTGGCCCGCACCACCTCGGCCGGTCCCAAGGCCGAGCTCATGGTGCCCGTGGAGGATTCGGAGCTACCCTACGTGAGCGAAGGGAGGTTCACCTGTCCGGCCTGCAACTACGCCTTTGGCGGCAGCTGTCAGTGGCTGGCCGTGCCGGCACGGCCAGACCAGACCGGCTGTATGGAGTCGCTCACCTTCCTCGCCCTCGGCCACGACCTCGTGGTGGAGATTTCGGTGCATGTGTTGCCAGAGGCACCGGCCAACAAGGCCCTCCGCGAACTGCTGGAAGACATGCGGAAGCTGCCGTGGCTCGACATTCCCAAGCGCCTCCAGGTACGCCCCTGGCTGCCGCCGGCCTACGCCCAGGGCAACGCACCATGCCACCTGGACGGCGCATGCCACCGGGTGGCGCTGCGGGATGGCAACGGCGGTGACTTCGCCGACATCCACCTGGCCACCTTCGGACCCATCCACTACCTGATGGTGGTGCAGGGCACGGAGGCACTGCTGAAGGACCAGGCGGCCTCGATCCACGATCTGCTCACCGGGTTCCGATTGCTCGACACCGAGAAGGCACCCGACGACATCTGCCGGCTTGCCCTCGCAACCCACACCGGCGGCGGCCGCATCACCGGCAGCAGCTACAAGAACCCGGCGCACAACGTCCAGGTGAACGCGCCCGCGGGTTGGCAGGGCGCTGCCTACGCCAGCCGAGACCTGTTCCGGGTGCGCTTCCAGTGCGGGAGTGGGGCCGGCAGCCTGGTCCTGCAGGGCATGGCGCCGCCCGTGGGCTACACCATCTGGACCCAGGACAAGGCCGACGAGCTGTTCCAGAACGCCTGCGCGGACCGCGAGCTTCCGACACCCACCGACACCGCCTGGACCAGGGGTGCCCACGGCTTTTCGTGGCGTGAGGCGCGGAGCACCGACCCCCAGACTCCCTGCGTTCTGCGCACGGCGATGCACGGTTCGCTCCTGGTGCTCATGGCGGGAGAGGCTCGCGATGCGGCGGGCTTGGAAGAGATCCGAGAGGCCATGACAACGCTGGCGCTGCTGAAGCAGGGCCGGTGACGCAACCGCGATCGTGCTAGTCCTGCTTCTTGGGTGGTTCCTGCGGCTTGGGTGTGTCTTGCGGCTTGGGTGTGTCTTGCGGCTTGGGTGATTCCTGCGGCTTGGGTGGTTGCAGCACCTTGGCAGCCTCGACCGCTGCCTCGAGCTGCGGCACCAGCTTGTCCAGGACGGCCATCCGTTCCCTGAGGCTCAGGAGCAGCTTGTTGGCAATCTCCTCCTTGGCCTTCACCGCTGCCTGGGCCACCTGCACCTGCTTGTCCAGGTCGCCGTCCCTGGTCTTCAGCTCGGCGAGGAGCTTCTCCTTCTGCGCGACTTTCAGCTCCAGGGCCGTTACCTCAGCCAGGGCCTTTTTCACCACCGCCTCGCGCTGACGGATCGCGGCCAGGTCCTCCTCCATGGCCAGTAGCTCCCGCTGCTTTCCGGCCAGCAGCACGGTCTTCTCCCCATGGTCCGCATCCACCTTCGTCAACTCCGCGGTGACTTCTGCCACCCGCCGCCGCAAGACATCGATCTCCTCGTTGAGCCGCCAAAGCTCCCGATCGAGGCGATCTCGGGTACCCTGCGCCTGCTGCACCTCCATTTCGAGCATCGTCAGACTCATGGAGTTCGACTGCCAGGGGAACAGGCAGCCCTGGGGAAACAGCAGGAGAAACCCACAGGCGACCGCTATGATCCCCGTCCTGGACATGGAACGAACGCTCATCCTGATCAAGCCGGACGCACTGCAGCGTGGTCTCGCCGGTCGCATCCTCCAGCGGTTCGAGGACAAGGGTCTGAAGATCGTTGGCCTCAAGATGTTGCAGATTAGCCCGGAGCTGGCGGCGGCGCATTACGCAGCGCACAAGGAGCGGTCATTCTACCCAGGCCTGGTGAAGTTCATGACCAGCCGGCCGGTCATCGCCATCGCCCTCGAGGGTATCGGAGCGATCGGCATCTGTCGCGCCATGATGGGCGCGACCTTCGGTGCGGACGCCGCCCCAGGCACCATCCGCGGCGACTTCGGCTGCTCGCGTTCCTTCAACCTGGTGCACGGTTCCGACAGCCCGGAGGCTGCCGAGCGGGAGTTGGGGCTGTTCTTCGGGGAAGGCCTGCTCGAGTACGAATTCGAGGCCTACCGCTGGCTCTACGACCCCGAGGAGGAGCTCAAGAGCTGAAGGCAGGGGGCCTGACCGCTGCCGAGATCTCCCGGGTCTTGGCCGAGCTGCGAGTCGAGGTGATCCCCCACGGGGGCGCGGAGATCCGGGACGTGGGCCGCCTCGCCGACCGGGATGACCTGATGTTGTTCCTGGCAAAGGGGGGCGCGCTCCAGGTGGCCCCCGGCGGCCGCCGGGGCCGCGTTTGCACCACGCGCCGCCGCTTCACGAAGGAGCAGTTCCAGACCGGTCCCCTCCTGGACCGGTTGCGCCGCCAGCTGGTCGGGGCCCGGGTTGTCGCCTTCGAGCAGGCTGCGGGCGAACGCCGCCTGACGATCTTGGCCAACACGACCGGCAGCCCTGAGAACCGTCTGCGGTTGGAGGTGGAGCTGTTCGGCAACCGCGGCCTGTGGTGCCTCACCGATGGCGAAGGGCGGATTCTCGAGATGTCCCGCCTGCCGAAGGCCGGACAGGGCGAGAGGCTCCTGCGCCCGGGACTCCCCTATCAGGCCCCCACGCAACCAAGGTCTGCCGAGGACCAGAGCGGACCCCGACGCTTTGCCACCCCGTGCCTGCGGGCGGTGGACGGGCACTTCACCGCCCTCGACCTGGAAGAGGAGAACGGACGTCTCCGCCGCCTGTTGGGTCGTGCCGTGGAGACACGGCGCCGAGTGCTGCGCGGGCGCATCGCGGGGCTCGCGGAACAGCATCGCCAGGCCGAGCGAGCACCGGAACTCCGTCTGCGCGCCGACATGCTCCTGGCCTACGGCTTCGGCGTCCACCGCGACGCCGACACCCTCACGGTCCCGCACCCCCACGACCCTGACCGTCAGTGGACAATCCCCCTGGTGCCACGCGAGCCGATCCAGAAGCAGGCGGAAAGGCTCTACCGTCGCGCGCGCAAGCTCGAGGACGCCGTGGTCCATGGCCGAGAACGACAAGCAGCGGCGATGTTGGAACTGGCGGAACTCGACGCCATCGTGGTCACCCTGGATCCCGGCCACGACGCACGCGACCCGTGCGACTACCAGGGTGAGCACGATCAGCTGATCGTCGTGAGGCAACAACTCCAGGACCGCGGGCTGCTGCCACGGTCCCCCCAGAAGCCCACGGTCGAGAGATCGCGCATGAAGAAGGCGCTACGCGGCGAGAACCCCCGAGTCTTCACCTCCATCGAAGGTCACGCCATCCTGGTGGGTCGGGACAACCGGCAGAACGACAAGCTGTCGACAGCCATCGCCCGTGGCAACGATCTCTGGTTCCACGTGGGTGGCGGCCACGCCGGCAGCCACGTGGTGGTGCGCGTGCCGAAGGGCAAGACCGCGAGCCTGGAGACTCTCCTGGATGCCGGGACCCTCGCGGTCCACTTCAGCAGGGCACGTGGCTCGAGCAGGTGCGAGGTGACCTACACCCCCGCGAAGAACGTCCGCAAGCCCAAGGGGCTGCCCCCGGGGCGCGTCACAGTGGCCCGCGCAAAGACCTTGGTCGTGGATGCGGATGCGGAGCGGCTCCAGCGCCTGCTGGACACGCTGCAGTCGCAAGGGGC
>QJVU01000014.1 GCA_003235605.1 Planctomycetota bacterium
CGCCGCCTCCAGGGAGGCCCTCGGGACCAGGGAAGCCGTCGGGACCCGGGAGGCCATTGCCCGGGAAAACGCTCCTCCGGACGTGAGTCCCCGGAATGCCGAGGACCGGGCCCAGGAGGAGGGCACGGCCACCCACGGCTCTGAACCCGCCACCTGGCTGCTGCTGGCGACCGGTCTCGTGATGATCCTGCTGTTCCACCGCCAACGCCTCCGTTGCCACCGGCCAGGGCGTCCGCGCCACGGCGAGGACCCTCGCCAAGGCCAGGACCGCAGCCACGGGCACCCGCAGCAGGCCTCCCCGGTTGTGCCGCCGGCAGGCCGCTGAGGGCCCCTGGCGCTTCACGCCATGACCAGGGGGCGGCCCCGGGCGGCGGCCAGCAGCCCATGGTCGCGGTAGACCACCTCTCCCCGCAGCACCGTAGTGGTGGGCCAGCCGTGAAGCGGCATCCCCACGTAGGGGCTCTCGCCCCTGGAGCGAAGCCAGCCGGCAGGCAAAGGTCCGGTCACGGTGGGATCCACGAGCACCAGGTCGCCATCCACGCCAGGGGCCAGGGGGCCCTTGTGCTGGATGGCATAGACCTGGGCGGGGGCGGCACAGCACACGCGAACGATGTCCGTCAGGCGCAGCCACCCCTCGTCCACGGCTCCCAGGAGCAGGGGCAGGGTGGTCTGGACGCCGGGAATCCCCGAGGGGCTCTCCGGGTAGGGCCGATCCTTCTCCTCAGGAGTGTGCGGAGCATGGTCGCTGCCCATGCACGTGATCACTCCCTCCACCAGACCCTGTCGGAGGGCGTCCCGGTGGTGCCGGCCGCGCACCGGGGGGTTCATCTGCGCACGGGTGCCAAAGCGGCGATAGCACTCCGGCGCGGCCAGGAACAGATGGTTCGGGGTGACCTCGGCGGTGACCAGGTCGCCCAGATCCCGTTGCCGCAACAAGTCCACCTCTTCGGCGGTGCTCAGGTGCAGGACGTGCACCTTGCGGCCGGTCTTCTCCGCCAGGTCCAAGAGCCGCGTGGTAGCGCGCAATGCACAGAGGACGTCGCGAACGTCGGGATGCTGCTCGACGCCCCGCTCCGGGTCCACTTGGGAGTAGCGCTGCCGCAGGCGCGGCTCGTCCTCGGCGTGAACGGCGACCCGCCGGGAGCCCGAGCGCAACACCCGCTCCAGGGTTTCGTCGTCGGGCACCAGGAGGTCCCCGGTGGAGGAACCCATGAACACCTTGACCCCGGCACACCCCGGCAGCTGTTCCCATTCCCCAAGCAGGTCGGCGTTGTCGGCGGTGGCGCCGAGGAAGAAGGCATGATCCGCGTGGGCACGGCCTGCCGCCAACTGGAGCTTCTGGCGGAGGAGCTCCGGGTCGGTGGTGGCGGGGCTGGTGTTGGGCATCTCCAGGAAGCTGGTGACGCCGCCGGCGACTGCGGCCAGGGAACCGCTCTGCAGGTCCTCCTTGTGGGTGAGGCCAGGCTCCCGGAAGTGCACCTGGGGGTCGATCAGGCCCGGGAACACCAGCAGGCCCGTGGCATCCAGCACCTCCGTGCCCTCGGGGGGGGACAACGAGGCTTCCACCGCCTCCACCCTGCCCTGCTGGATCAGGATGTCCTGCCTCGCCACCAGGTCGAGACCCACCAGCTGCCCGCCAACCACCAGGAGGTTGCTCATGAGCCCTCGACTGGGCGTCGGGCGCCCCGGTTGGCAAACCAGAGGATGAGGACCGCGGCCACCACCATGGCGCCGCAGAGCATCTGCCCCATGGTTATCCAGCCAAAGAAGAACCCGTGCTTGCCAATGTGGTCGTCCGGCTGGCGGAAGTACTCGAGCACGAACCGGAACACGCCGTAGCCCAGCAGGAAGATGGCGCCGTAGACGCCGGGCGACAGCCGTCCCCTGGACCTCCGATAGAAGAGCCAGAGCAGAGCACCCAGCAGCAAGCCCTCGGCCAGGCCCTCGTAGATCTGGGACGGGTGGCGCAGGGGCACGCGAGCCATGACCTCATTCCAGTCCAGCCTCTCCTGCAGTCGCTCCATGTAGGCACCATGTGCGGCGCCGACATGGTCCAGGAGCTTCTGCCAGGCCGTCTGGGAGCGCTCGAAAGCGTATTGGATCGCGAGTTCGTGAGCTCGGATGTCGCCCGGGGGAAGTTCGCCGAGACCCAGCAACCGTTCCGCCTCGGGATCGCGAGGGAAGCGCATCGCCCACGGTACGCTCTCGGTGGTGACCCTTCCCCACAGCTCCGAGTTGATGAAGTTGGCCATGCGCACACAGAAGATGCCCGGAGTCACCGCCAGGGCACAGCAGTCGCCGAGGCGAAGGACAGAGACCTTGTTGCTCCGGGCAAACCAGGTGAACGCGATCGCCACGCCGATCAGACCGCCATGGAAGGACAGTCCGCCCTCCCAGATCTTGAAGACCGACAGCGGGTGCTCCCAGAAGCCGCCCTTGAAGTAGAAGAGGACGTAGCCCAGACGGCCGCCCAGGATGACCCCGAAGATGAGGGCGAAGATCAGGTCGCTCACCTTCTGCGGCGGGAGCGGGAAGAAGCCGGAACGGGCATGGCGGGTGATGATGTGGTGCCCCACGAGGAACGCCACGACATACATCAACCCATACCACCGGACGTCGAAGGGCCCGGGCAGGTCCAGCAGGACCGGGTCCCAGCAGGGAAACTTGATCTCGCCCATGGCCCGCACGTTACCACTACAATCCACTGGCGCTACGCTCCAGATCTGATGGTCGATCCCTCCCGAGAGCTGACTGCCGGGCTTGATGCCGCCGCCACCGATTGGCTGGCCGAGGCGGAGGCCAGACTGGCCAAGAGCCCGCAGAACATACTTGCGGAGCTGTTCCCCCAGCTGCCGCGACGGATCGGCCGCGAGGCCGCGGCGACCGGTCTGCGTCGGGGCGAAGACATCGTCATCGACCTGGGAGCGTGGCGAAGGTGCGACGCGGCAGCGCTGCGACTGATACGCGCAACGGATGCCTCAGATGACCAGTTGCTCGATCTCTACCAACACGGTGACATGGAAGAGCGCACCATGGTGCTGCGCTGCCTCTCCTGCCTCACGATCCGCAGCGCCACCATCGACCTGTTGGGCGAAGCACAGCGCACCAACACCATCATCCACTTCGAGGCCGCCATCTGCGACTCGAACCTATTGGCGCGCATGGTCGCCGCCGGAGACGAGCGTTTCGGCAGCGAGGACTTCAACCGGATGATCCTCAAGCTCGCGTTCCTGGACCTGCCCATTGCGAGGGTGTTCGAGGCACAGAACCATGCCAACCCGGAACTGTCGCGGATGCTGCAGGGACTGGCGACCGAGCGGGAGGCCGCGGGCCGCGTGGTGTGGCGGGACACCAACCGGCTGATTGCCCGTGCCCCCACCGCCGGCACCGTGGCACGGTTGGCCGGCGGCCTGGAGCACGGCGACGATGGCACCCGGTTCGCCACCGCAGAGGGGCTTGCTCACGTTCATGACCGCGCCCTGGCGGCCTTTGCCCTGGAGCGCCTGGACCGGGAACCGCGTGCGGAGATTCGTGAGGTGCTGAGGCGCGCAACGGGGGACAATAGGAGCGAGGCACACTAGCACTAGTCAGATGCGCATCTTCGAACCGCACATCCACATGTTCAGTCGGGTCACGGACGACTACGAGAGGATGGCGCAGGCCGGCGTTCGGGCGGTCCTTGAGCCGGCCTTCTGGCTGGGTCAGAACCGCACGTCGGTGGGCACGTTCATCGACTACTTCGACACCATCCTGGGTTGGGAGCGGTTCCGCGCCCAGCAGTTTGGCATCCATCACTTTTGCACAATGGCGCTGAACCCGAGGGAGGCCAACGACGATCGTGTCAACGATGCGGTGATGGAGGTCCTGCCCCGCTACCTGGAGAAGGACTCCGTGTTGGGCGTCGGTGAGATCGGCTTGGACGACCAGACCAGCAAGGAGGAGAAGTACTTCATCGCGCAGTTGGAGCTGGCCCGGAAGCATGACCTGCCAGCGCTGGTTCACACCCCCCACCGCGACAAGATGAAGGGCTTCGAGCGATGCATCGCGATCCTCGAGGACATGGCGTTTCCGATGGAGAGAGTGCTCCTGGATCATGGCAACGAAGAGACCATCAAGATCACCCGACACCTCGGCTGCTACCAGGGCTTCTCGATCTACCCGTTCACCAAGATGGACGAGAACCGGATGGTGCAGATCGTCCTCGAATACGGCATCGAACGGGTGATCATCAACAGCGCCGCCGACTGGGGGGTGTCGGATCCCCTGATGGTGCCCAAGACCATCGTCAAGCTGGTCCGAGCCGGGATCCCTGAGGACAACGTCCAGGCCCTGGTATGGAACAACCCCGTGGCCTTCTTCTCCCAGGGCGGCCGGCTCGACGTCGAGGCTCTCGAGCTACCCGCGGCCGTCGACAGGCGCCAGACGTTCGCAGGCAACTCGGTGCTCCGGGGTCAGGACCCGGACAAATAGGAACAGAACAGTCAGCATTCCCCGCGGGACATCTTCCCTGCAGGGAACGTTGTCTGCCTGCTGGCGAGCTTGTTGCCCGTACCGAGCATTTCTCCCCGTACGGCAGATGTCCCGCGGGGAATGCTGACTCTCTACTTGTTGAGCACGGGGTTGTCCGGATCGATCTTCCGCAGCGCGGTGAGGATGACGTGCCTCAGTTCGTCGGAGCCGTCACGGGTCTCACGCTCGGTGAGCTTTGCCAGCCTGGGGGCTGCCCCCTGCGCCAGAGCGCCGAAGTTGCCAAGGGTGGCG
>QJVU01000160.1 GCA_003235605.1 Planctomycetota bacterium
AGGCTCGTCATCCGGGTTGTCGACCATCAAGGCGGTCCAGCCCACGGACTCAAAGCCAAGACCGGTTCCCGTGTTGCGCAGCGTCCGCGCGAAGAACAGCACGAGGCGATCGCGGACGCGCACGCCGTTCCCGAACCAGAGCGATTCGGCACCTCGATCTGGAAAGAGGGCATCCGGCCGGCCGTCCGGCGCTCTGCCGCAGTAGAAGGTCATCTCGGCAGTTGTCGGATCGGTTCCATCCTGGATCGCCACGCTGTTGCTGACCATGCGGGCGCCCCGGCGTGTGCCCCTGCCGGAGGGGTCGATCCAGGTGTCACCGAACAGCCAGAGGATTCGTCCGCCACCGAGGTCCACGGTCGACGCGACATCCGCGCCCAGCCAGTGTCGGTCGCGGTGGAAGATCCGGTCGGCCTCGCGCCATGCCGCCGCTTCGAAGCAGGGAACCTCGACCGGAGGCAGCGGACCCTTGGATTGGGCCCGCTGCCAGACCCAGACTTCGGACAACGCCCGCGAGCTTGCCAAGTACCGCGCCAGTCCGGAGCGCAGCTTCTTCGTTGAAGCGGAAAGAACCAGTTGGTCCTCGATGAGCCGATGAGCCATCCGCTCCGTGCCGGCACGAAGATCTGCAAGGAGTGAGTCGGGCTCGAGCGCCGACACGCGGATCTCATCCCGGTCGACATCGAGGGAGACAAGCCAGTGTCCTGCGATGAGGAGGCGGCCGTAGGGGTCTGGCAACTCCTTGTCGCCGGGTGTGGGCCAGACATCGAGGAGCAGCCGGTCTGCCAGCCGGCCCAGTCGCGCCTCGAATCTGCCCACTCTTCCACCGCTTGAATACTCGATGGCGTAGGTGTTTCCGGAAGCTCGCGAAACGACGGCTTGATCCGATCCCGATACGTCCTTCCACATGCCGAGCAAGCGGGGATCGAAGGTCGCTTGGGACTCCAGAACAACGGGCTCGTCCGAGAGCACGCAGCCGCCGAGAATGACGGTGAGACCCAGTGCGCTCCCAAGTCTCAGTAGTGCTCCGACTGTCACAATCACCTCCGCGGCCGACGGGGCCCAACGTCTCTGCCGCTCAGCTGCGATCGGCCACCGGGATTGTACTCCTATTGCGGCCCCTCTTCGGGCCGCTCATCGGCTCCAGCGGCGCGCGGCGTACCCGCCCTGAGCCTTCGGAGCTGCTCCTGCGGATTCCATCCCTCCGGCGGGCTGTCGTCCCACCAGACCATGCCGCCGTCGATCCACTTCTGACGGAGCGAAGCCCAAACGACCTGCTGCGATTGCTGCGAGGACTTGCTGGGCTCCTTGCGCTCTCGTCCGACGTTCCCCGTAGGAGTGACCCGGCGAATCCAAAGGGTGGAGTCAGCCGGAATGTCGTCGCATCCGAACTGCGTGCCGCAACATGAGCAAATCTCTTGCGCGCGGTCATTCCAGTCGAACGGCAGGCGGTCCCACCCGCACACGGGACACGTCATGGACATGGCGGCACTCTCCAGTGCGCCTGACGCTCCGGTTCACCAGCAACCGGGACTGGCGCGGACCTGGCGTCAGCCAGGTTCGTGACAGACACGCTTGTTCGGTGCAAGCCCATGTCATGCTGTACGTCCGCAGGGACCAGAAACACACTCACTCGGCTATTTCAATCCCAGCGAAAGGTGTAGTGCCGGATCTCCGCGGTTTGTGTCACGCCGTTCACCACGAGATCTTTCATTCCCTGCTCGGCGTACGCCTCCATTGGCCGCATGGTGTTCGGATTGAGAATCACCCACGAGTTCTGTACCGCTGTCGCGCCGCGCATCAAGTCCCAGTCCATAGGCTGAGCCCCCTCCATGTTCTGCTGAAGCCGCTCGAGGCCAGGACGCACGGCCTCCACGAGCTCGTCCCCACCGAGAGAACCCTCGCAGGAGATTCGGATGCAGCCATCGCAGTCCTCATCCGCCCTCGAAGTCGTGACAGTGAAATCAACAGCCACCGAGTCTCCGATTAGCAGCGGCAGTTCCGCCGGGAAGGCGTACTGCTCGTCCGTGCTCGCGGACAGACCGACCCAATTCCCGACCCAGAGGTTCCAGAACGCGGTGGCTTTCTCCTCCATTGCCGGACGAGCGCTGGGATCGCGCATCATTGCCAGAACCTGCTCTACCATGGCGTCATCTGTGCCGACAGACTGGAAGGTATCGCGAATCATCGGCTCCGCGCGGGCAAGATACCGGTCCCAATCCTCGATGCCAACGATGACTCCTGACCGGTCGATGTAGAACTCGGGCAGATTGGCAAGCGTGGCCTCGAACTGGGCGAGCTGGTTCCGCAGCTCCGGATGTTGTGCGTCCATGCCGTTCACCTTCAGCAACCGGAAGCCCTGTCTTGTCACTGTATAGAGGTCGCTGGAGTCGCTTTGCCGCCTGATCGCAATCAGGTATTCCACTTCAACGACGAGTTGCCGTTTCGTCGTCGTTTCTTGTACCCTGACCTCGCACGGCAGTTGCCAGCCAAACTCGAGGATCGGGGTGGGCTCCACCGCGAGAGAGTCGGTGTCCCATGCCAGGCAGGCGATTAGGACTCCAGCCGCCACAAGTGCTTTGGTGATCATAACAACTCCAATCCTCTGGAACCTCAGTGGCACTTGTCCACCAATGACATGCACTTCTCGGCAAGCCCAGCGCAACTGCATCCAACGTGGATGTGGCTCGGCTGCGCGAGCGAAGCGAGTGCCAGCTGCTGCTGCTGATTGGCTGGCCATCCTACTCGGCCTCTGGTTTCTGGGTGCGTGTTGTCGGGGGAATTGCCCGGATCGCCTCGGGCAGTCCGTCAACATCCCAGATGTGGACGCAGCATCCGCAGCCTTGGTCTTCGGAGACGAATGAGAGCTTGTCGCGCCAGGTGGCGAACCACTCCTCGACCTGCTGCATCTCCTCTGCGGAGTCGACATCCACAATGATGGTGGCTCTCACATCGTCTCCAGTGAGTCCAGCCAACGACTCCTTCAACAGCCCCGCACTATCTCATTCACGAATCCGGACTCACGGTATAGCACCACGCCCTTCCACCGGAAAGCAAGCGCCCTGCAACACGTTCTTGGCGCCGAGCCATCACCTCCGTCCGGATTCTGCGGATCTGGATAGTCGTGTTCGCTGAGGTGGCGTCTCCGCGCCGCGGAGTGCACCTTCTCCAGGAGACGCGGCGCTCTCGTCGCCATGCGGAAGGCCTCCCGCGGGAAGCGTTCCGCGGGAGGCTACGCCGTCGCCGTTCGGCGGCAAGGCCGCGCGCCGCTTCTCGCCGGACGGTCCCGGCCCGCGGCCCGCGCCACCGGCCCGTCTACCGCGGCAGGAACGCCGGGTTCACGCTGCCGCCCGGCACGGCGTCCGTCACCAGCGGCTCGAGCCCCTGGCCGTCGCGCCGCACGCGGTAGAGGTCCGGCCGGTCCTGCAGCGTGGGCTGCCCCACGAAGACCAGGGACCCGCCGTCCGGCGTCCACGCGGCCATGCGCTGGTAGCCGGGCAGCGCCAGCGGCGTCTGCGCCCCGCCGGCCGCGGGCACCAGGTAGAGATCCGTGTCGCCCGTGAAGTTCTTCCGGAACGCGATCGTGGCGCCGTCGGGCGACCAGATCGGCTCGGTTTCGTACTCCGGCGTGTCGGTGATCCTCCGCTTGTCGCTTCCGTCGGGCGCCATCGTCCACACGTCCATGGTGCCACCCACGTTGCTGGCGTACGCGATGCGCGTCCCGTCCGGCGACCAGTGCGGCGCGCGCTCGTCGGGCACGCCCGGCAGCGGGTCCGGCGTGAGGTTCACGGGGTCGGAGCCGTCGTCCCCCATGACCCAGATGTCCCCCTCGCGTCCGTCCCGGTAACTGCGGAACGCGATCCGCGTCCCGTCCGGCGACCACGCGGGCTGGTCGTCCAGCTCCGGCGCATGGGTGAGCCGCATGATCCCGGAGCCGTCGCGGTTCATCACGTAGACGTCGCCGGTGGCCTGCCCGTAGTCCGCCACCACGAACGCGATGCGCGCGCCGTCGGGCGACGGCTGCGGGTCCATCACCACCGTGCCGGCCGGCAGCATCCGCGTCACCTCCCCGGTGGACGCGTCCTGCCGCAGCAGCTCGGGCACGTTGTCCAGCACTCCCTCGAACACCAGGTCGTGATCCGGCTCGGGTGACTCGGGTCCGGAGCCGCCGTCGCAGGCGACCAGGGTGAGCGGGAGGATCAGGGATGCCGCGCGCCGAACCAGGCGGTTCGGCCGGGCGCTCTCGGGCGGCATGCCGCGCATGGTGCCTTCTCCGTTTCCAGCGGCCGGGGGCATCCCGGTCCGGGGCGGCGAGGCTACGGCACCCCCGGTCCCGCGTCCACGGCTTCCGCCTCCCATCGGTCCAGGGCGTCCCGCGTGGCCCGGTAGCCCGCCTCCACCGCCTCCTCCCAGCGGTGCACGTCCTCCACCCCGAAGTCCGTCGGCAGCTCGGGCCGCACCAGCACCTCGGGCGGGTCCATCGCGAGCCGGGTGTCGGTGATGAACCGCTGCGGGATGTCGAACGACTTCATGAAGAGCTCCACCGTGAGGTTGCGGAACTCGCGCTTGCCGAGCCGCTTGAACGCCGCGATCAGCCCGCGGCTCTCCTCGAAGTCCAGGTGCCGGTCCGGCGGCGCCGCCACGTCCACCGCCAGCACCGGCGCCAGCGACATCGTACGCACCACGTCGATCGGAAGGTTGTTCAGCAGTCCCCCGTCGATCAGCACGCGGTCGAGATGGTCCACCGGACT
>QJVU01000725.1 GCA_003235605.1 Planctomycetota bacterium
GCCCCAGTGTTTCCGAAGATCGCTCCCCCCTGGGCGGCCTGCTCGAACACCAGCCCATCGAGGACGACGTTGCTGACCCCTTGTTGGAACGTGATGATGTCGCTGGCTCCACCACGCAGCTTGGTGAGCTTCAGGAACCCGGGTGCTACCGAGCGGATGGTGACGGTGTTGGTCGTGGACCCACCTTGAAACTGAGGAATGGTCCAGGACTCCGTGATCGTGCCCGTGACGACCGCGAAGACCACCGGCCCGCTCACGCCTTGTTGGCCCAGCGCGTTCATCGCGTCGGCAAATGACTTGAAGTTTGTGCCGCCGGTCGAAACCGATGGGTTGATGGAGTAGCTGCCGGACAGCTGGGCGGGACTGTGGGAAGTGAGGGCCAGCGCGGCAGTCAATGCGATGGTGGAGGCAAGCACCCTGCAAGTTCTGTTGGTCTTCATTGGACGCACCGGGGTAGGGACAGGGGTCTTCGAGCCCGCGAGGGGCAATTGGCAAGCGTACGACGTCAGCCCCCGCCTCACCAGTAGGCCTGGGAACCTCTCTCCTGTCTGTGGGAACCCCTCGGGAAAAAAGGAACCCCTCGCTTCATCATGGACAACACATGGGGACGCTCGCCGCAGCGTTGCCCCAAGCTGGTGTATCCCGCTCGTCATTGAAGCCGTAGTCGTCCCACGCATCACAACTTGATGCCCTCGACGGCCTCACGTACGATCTCGACCCCTACCCGCTGTTCGTGGTGGCACTTGGCAAAGAAGCGCTTTCTTCCTCCGCGCGTGGCGCGCCTGGTCTTGCTGGTAGCGAGCTTCACCCTCTCGATCGCAGTGGTAGAGGTCATCCTCCGGATGTTCTGGGGCGAACTGGTGATTGCCGGCTTCGAGGGAACGGTCTGGCCCGACGAGGCCAAGCGGCAGAAGGGCATCTACACCCCCGACGAAGAGCTTGGCTACCGTCCGGTCCTTGGTACGGCTCACTACGACGAGAACGGAATCCTGCCAAACCGGTATCGGCTACGGAAAACTCCGGGCAAGACCAGACTCCTTTTCATTGGTGACTCCGTGACCCATCGGGGCACGATCATCCGGGGGCTGAAGGCGAGGTACGGCGATCAGTCGTTCGAGTACTGGAACGCAGGAGTCGAAGGGTTCAACACGCTTCAAGAGGTCCCGTTCTATCTGCGCTACAACCACAGGATCCACCCGGACCACGTCATTCTCACCTTTCACAACAACGACTTCCAAAGCACCTACGCCGTCTACATCGACGATGAGGATCGGGTGCGGGTATTCCAGCCGACCTCGAAGACGGATGCCGTTCACCTGTGGTTGCATGACAACAGCTATGTCTACAAGCTGTACCGAAGGTTTCGTTCTGACTGCGTCGTCGAGAACGAGCATTTCGATCTGGCGGGCCCGGTGCGAGGCATGCTCGCCAAGCTTCGGGATCGCCTGCAAACGGATGGCATCCAGTTCTCCGTGATCCTCCTCCCTGCACTGTCACCAAGGGGGGAGTGGACCCGTTACGAGGAGTGGTCCCGCAAGACCGCGTTGACGATCTTCGCCGAGCTTGGTCTCCGCTACTTCGACCTCTACCAGCCTTTGATGGACGCCCTCGCAGGCGGACTCTCCGTGCGGCAGGAGTCCACGGACAACCTGCATCCGAACCAAACAGCCGGACTATGCTTCGCAGACTACCTCACCGCCAACGGACTGCTGGGTGTGCTGCCATTGCAGGCCGACCAGACCGTGTTCAAATTCGGCCAGCCCATGGTCCAGCACCTCACCTGCGATGCCGGTGAGGCACAAGCGGGGGCCCGCTACATCGTCCTTGGCTCCGCCAGCGGTATCGACGACGGCAAGACGTGGAGCAACCTGCAGATTCCACTGCAGGAGGACGCCTACTTCAGGTTTCTGGCGGCCAATCCCAACACCGTGATCGGAGATTCCCTGGGCACTCTCGACGCGAGCGGTCGCGCAACGGTGAAGATCGTCGTGCCACCGGAACTGATCGCCAAACACGGAGCAGCTGTCCTCCACCATGCGTTCGTCGTGTTCCGGGACAAACCTCTCACCTGTACTTTTGTGACCAACCCCGTGCCCTTGAGGTTCGTGCGCTGAGCGCTTCCGGGACCGTATCACTTGTACGAATAGCGGAACAAGGGGCTGCTCTCGTGGTCCAGGAACGTGCCCTCCGTTGCGCTGGACATCGGTGCCCAGTAGGAGACGCGGTTCACTGTGTAGGCGCCTTCCTGTGCCGCGACCGGCGAGTCGGTAGCGAGGGTCAGCTCGAAGCGCTTGGTCGTCTGGCTGGTGTATGCAGCCTGTGCGGAGATTCGGACGCCGGCCAGAGCAGGTAGATACGGCACAGCTCCGAGGTAGACAGACGCAGTGCCAGAGCTGTCCGTCTTTCCTGGGACGAACACCTGGGGGTGCACGTAGAGGTACTGGCACGCGCCAACAGCCACTGGCGAGCCTTGCATGGTCCCCATGGCCTGCATGACAGGCGTCGAAGGCGCGGCAAAGAAAGTGCTGAGCCAGGCCACGATCTTGTCGGCCCGTTCTGTCGTGCCCGCCTGCTTGCGGTAGGTGAACAGTGCGGCCTCACACACGGAGGGTCGGCTTTGGCCGACCTCCTTGCAGTTCATGCTGCCCAGGAGTTGGTTGGGTGCGCGTGCCCACTCAGACTCGTAGAAGCCATCCAGGGGATAGACGTCCGGGGAAGTCCACGACGCATTGTTGGCAAGTGCACCCTGACTGAAAACGAACTCCAGGAGCAAGTCTTGCCCCTTGGCTTTGGCAAAGGGTCCGATGAGTGGGAACCGATACTCGCCGCTGCCGCCGCCAAACGGCGCCGGCGTATTGACCGTGGAGTTCTTGATCGCCGGCCACGACACGTTGCTGACGAACACCAACTTCGGTGCGGCTGTCGAGTTGTTGCTCAGGGTCGCGCTGTGTTTGCGAATGTCGCATGGCGCCATGAGCATCAGCACTCTGCTCCATGTCCTGGCGGGCTGGTTGAATGCGTAGTTCTGATCCAGCCGGAGATCCACCTGGGTGACGTTCGCGGCAAGGGTGTTGACCTCCCCGTCCAGAAACTGGAACCGACTGTCGGGATACGCACCCAGCATGACGGACACACCGGGTGCTTCCTTGCTATCCCACCCGGCCGGTGACGTGGTGCTGTTCTGGGACACAAGGCCAGGTGCGAGCAGGACAAGGACTAGGACTGGGACTAGGACTGGGAGGAACCGCCAAGGAGACAGCGTCATGATCAGGATCGGGGTCGGGGTCGGTAGAGGAGTTGGACGTCTTGCAGGGAGCACGAAGAGCGGGCGCGGCCTCAAATGACGTGCCACACCACGGTCGGGTATTTGTTCCCGGAGATCACCCAGAGATTGCGTGCAGCGGGGGGTCGAGCATGCAAGCACGGCCGCATCGTTGTTGCTCGTCGAGGACAGTTCGAGACCATGGCGGTCCGCAGCCATCGACATGCGACTTAAGGCCCCGCGCCACTACGAACACCACCGTAGCCGGGCGCGGGCTGTCGTGCGTTCAGCGCTGGAATCCCGAGGGTGTCGCCCCCCGAGTGCGGATCTCCCGTTCTGGGACCCTGCTACAATGCGCCCTTCATTGACAGGGCCGTCGATTCCAACGTCGACCCCAACTTCCGACGGCGACCGTCAGGAGGTGCGACATGATGCGCATGATAGTAGGTGTGACCGCAAGCGTGGTTCTCGGCGCCATTCTCGGAGGCGTGCTCGCAGGCATTCTTGGCGCGATCCTGGGAGGGATCGTGGGCATGGCCTTCTTCATGCTTGGGAGCTCGATAGACGATCCCGTCATGCACGTGGAGGACGCTCAAGGTATCGAGCGTCAACCGCAAGAGGTTCTCTGCGTCCCGCGAGGACAGAAGGCAGAGTGCGTGTTCCTGCGGGATCCCAAGACCGGGCGCTTCCTTGACATCGTGGAGTGCTCGATGTTCCCGAAGCGCGACGAGATCGACTGCCAGAAGCGCTGCCTGAAGATGATGAACGACGGTGGTGTGATGCGAGAACATGGCAGCAAGCTGCCAGAGGCCGTCGTGACCTGATCAAGCCCCGGGACCCATCCCATACTGATCGCCTGGCTGTGTCACCCCCCCTGGTGACCCCCCTTGGGCGCCCGCCTTGATCATCGGCGACCGAATCCCCTGACCAGGATCGGCTGCGACCCGGGGGATGCTACCAGGTCGTTTTTCCTCAAAACCGAGTCCGACTCGCGCTCCCGAAGCGTAGCCTCTTGGGGGCGTCATGGAGCCTTCCTGACACCCCCAGGAAGCTCGCAACAAGTTCGTGCAATGGAGGTGACTTGACCCATGTTGGCCCCGCATGCCCCCCTTACCTTGGCCGTTGCTTCAGTCCTTGCCGCCTTTTCGCTCGGTGGCTGCCAGCAGATCCCACGCCCAAAGCCCAACAGTCCTCGCCTGAAGCTGGAGGTAGCGGTGGCAATGGACGACTCGTTTTCGGCAAGACTGGCGAGCGTGGACGACAAGTTCCAGCAGGGTATCGCGGAGCAGGTGAAGCTGAATGCCGACGTGGAAGACCGGTTCTACGCAACGCTGTCCTCCGAATACTCCTCTCGCCAGACCCGCCCCGAGTACTTGATGACCGTGGATCTGGGGAGCTTCGATGCCACCCTGGACAAGGAGGTCAAAGAGGTCAAAGAGGAAGGCAACGAGGCTGGTGACAAGGCAGAGCGTGACACGGAGCAG
>QJVU01000503.1 GCA_003235605.1 Planctomycetota bacterium
TTCCCATTCTCGTTCCCGTTCCCGTTCCGTGCGAAGGGGATACCATCCACTGTCTTCGTGAGCACTTCCTGGAAGACCTGCCGGGTCAGGCGACCGAAGTGCACCACGATTCCCCCGGCACGACGCACGAAGGCCGGATCCAGCAGGCTCGGCACGTTGCTGGTGCACAGGAAGATGACCAGGGAGTCCCTCAGCCTGCGGCTGGTGGTGTCCAGGCGCTGCAGGATCGTGGACTGCACCCGGTCGTCGACGATGTCATGGCCGCTGCCACGCTCCCGGGTGAGGCCGTCGATCTCCTCCGCCACGACCACGACCGGGACCTCGTAGGTCCTCCCGTCGGGACCTTCGATGCGCTCCTCGCTGAGGGACTGCACCTCGTCGAAGAACCGATCCACGTTCTGCTCGGCCTCGCCATACCACTTGCTGTTGATCTCGGAGGCCCGCAGGCGCATCACCCGCGGCGGGATCTCGTCCAGGGGGATGCCGGTCTCCTGGCTGATGACCTCGTACGTCTTGCGGATGAAGCCCTGGATGTTCAGCGTCTTGCCGGAGCCCGAGACGCCGGTCAGGAACACCCGCCTGCAGCGGAACAGGCGGTACTCCCGCCCCAGGAGGGATTCCCGCATCTCGCGGCGGATGTGCCGCGCGAGATCCGCGATGAACGGTGCTGGTGAGGCGATGTCCCGCTCCACGATCACGTCCGGCACCGGCTCGCGGTCCAGGAAGCGGTAGCGGCTGAAGCCATCCTCCGGCGGCACGCCGCAGAAGGCCATCCGCTGCTGGGGGCTCACGATCACCCGGTGGCCTGGCTCGACGAGACCACTCTCCATGCCCTGGATCAGCTCGTCGCCCGCGAAGTAGACGTGGCGCCCCTGGTGGTCGAGCTCGATCTCGACGGTGTCCTCGGCGATCCGGCGCAGGAGCGTGGCCTGTTCCCCCACGCGGCGGCACGACGGCAGCCGGCCCACCACCGCCCCGGCCCGCGCATCCATGAGCACGGTGTCGCCGCACCGGAGCACACCCACCTTCTCCGGCTCGGGCACCACCGCATAGACCACGATCCCATCGGGCAGGATGACCTCGACGCGGTTCTTGAGCCTGGCATCGAGGGACGCCTCGAGGTGTCGCAGGAACGTTCCCGGCCGCACCGGCCCCTCCTCCAGGGCCGCGATCATCTCCTCCAGCGCCTTGGTCTTGGCGGCGTACTTGTCCTTGCCGGTCTTGGCCCCAGGACCGTTGAAGCGCTCCTCCAGGATCTTGTCGAAGGCCTTGTTGCCGCTGGTGGCCAGGTGCAGCAACAGCTGCTTCTTCTTCTCCACCGTGGTGGAGGGGTCCGTGAGCATGTGCTCGATCGTCTGCTCTGCAAGGGTCATCAGGCATCTCCTTTGTGGTCGTGGTTCGCGCGGATACGTCTGAGGTCGTCGTCGGCGATCACCCGATAGCCCCGTGGCTCCAGCCTGCCGCCGCACAAGCCGTAGACAGTGCTGGTGGGTTCGCCCCGGGCGTTGATCCCCCACAGGTGCCCCACCTGCCAGGGCTGTCCCGCAAACACCGCCCGCGACCAGCGTCGATCGTCCTCCGAAAGGACCGCTGTGTGCTTGGGGCAGTCGGGAGTCTCCGGGCAGGCCGCGCAGGGTTCGCCAGGAGAGAAAGGGTGGCCATGGGTCTGGCCGAGGATGCGCAGCGCTCCCTGCCCCGGCTGGCTGCGCCGGGCCCGGAGCACGGTCTGCAGTCTCGACCATGTCTTGCCGCTGAACGACAACGAGAACTCCTCCTGGTCCGCGTCCTGGGCCTCGAGGGCGTCCACCACCACCACGAAGGCATCCCGGGCTTCGGGGCACCAGCCCACGATGCCCAGGAGGACACCGCCGGCCTCTACCGCCGGCTGCTGCTGCTCACCCTGCCGGGAGATGCTCTCGGCCCGCTCCAGAGCGGTCTCGGCGTAGAAGAGGTGGTGGTCGCCCGCGACCGCCGAAACGCCGGCACGGGAGGACTTCCTCAGGGCCGGCAAGGACAGGACCTCGAAGCTCGAGTCCCGCGACCGGCTGAGCACGGCTCCCTGGCTGGACGTGCTCCTCTGGATCGGGCGGGCGACTGGCTCCAACACCGACCGCAGCCCATAGAAGAAGGTGTCCGCCTCCTTCAGCAACCCGCGGCGGTGGAGCTCGGTGGCACAGCGCTGGGCCACGGGGTGGAGCGCGGCCAGGGAACAGGTCAGGGTGGCCTTCTCCCCGTCGGCGCCGGTGGTCGTGAGCACGAAGCCCTGGCACTTGTCAGGCCCTTTCTTGCTGGGAACCGGCGCCAGCCGCAGGTCCATGTCCCGGGCATCGGTGTCGAAAGCACCGCGCCGGACAAACCCCCGCCACCAGACCTCGTCGATGGCTTCACCCAGGTCGCCGACGCGGACCGGCTCCGTGACCAACACCACGCCGCCCTGCTCGGCGCGCAGGTCGATCACGAGGCCGGTCTCGTCGACTGCCACCGACGTGCTCAACGCCCGGCGCCCAGGTGGGTCTTGGGTGTCAGGCTGACTGCGGCGCCAGGCCGGATCTGGTCGCCGATGGGACGGTCGTCCAGATAGACGCTGCTGCCGTCGTCCCGGAGTCCCCAGGGGATGTCCACGGGCATGTTCATCATCTCGGCCAGGGACTGGGCGACGGAATCCACCGGCGCCGACCGCTGGAACTCCACCTCGATGGCCTGGCTTCCGGTGACGCCATGGGCGTGGAAGCGGATCATCGAGTCGCGGGGCTCGGTCATCACTTGACTCATGGGTGCTTCTTCTCCTTTTGCTGTTCTTGCTGTTTCTGGTTCTGCGTCGTCGTTATTGCAGGCGTGGCAGGCTCGAGGGCCTGGCACTTCACGCCTGCAGTGGTCAGGAAGGTGATCCCGGGGAGCAGGCGCTCCACCACGGCTCGCAGGCAGAGGACCGCTTCGTCGAGGAGACCGGGGAGCCATGCAGCCGGGGCACCGGTCAGGTCGACCCGCGCGTGGATGGCTCCGCTGTCGCTGCAGGTCTCGACGCGCACCATCCGCAGGCGTCGCGCGGCCTCGAGCATGGCGGCCAGCCACTGTCTTGCGGCAGGCGGCAGACCCTCCGGCACCGTTCCCAGGGGGAAGTCCACGTAGAGCCGCCCCTCCCGGGCCACTACCTCGCCTGTGCAAGTGAAGGTGCCGACCCGAGCGGTGAGCCTCCCGGCCTCGACATGCGGGACATCTGCGCTGGCATGGGTGGGCCGCACCGTGCCATCGAGGATCGTGCCGTCGAGGCAAGCCCGGGCCCAGGCCACCAGTGCCGGCATGTCGTCCCGGGTGAGCTCCAGCTTCCCGGCCGGGACATCGAAGGCCAGGAGTCGTCCGGCAGTGTCCGCCCGCTTCCAGAGACCCGGCCGGGACAGCGATTCCCCTGGACCGGCAGGAGCGGAGAACACCCACCACGATGCGTGGGTGTCGACCACCATGTCCGCGGTTTCGACCTGGGTTTCGACCCGAGGCCCGGCACTAGGCATCCTGCACCCCCAAGAAAGACTCGCGGGTCAACGGAATCCGGTCGGTGTTCGCTTGCCACCAGCTCGCGGCCCCCGGGTGGAAGATCCCGGCGGGATCCTCCACGTCGAGGGTGTGGTCCTGCATCGTCAGGGCCCGGTACGACAACAGCACCAGTTCCAGGACCCGGGTGCCCGCGGGTAGCTGCGCTCCGAGGCAGAGGCGCTGGATCGGCGGCGGGCTGACGTTGGGATGGAAGACCCCCATGGGCAGGAGCACCTGGACGAAGCTCGCCCCCGGCAGGGACTCGATGAGCGCGCGGCGGGGATAACAGACGCCCAGCAGGGCCTCATGGGAGATCGCCAGGTCCTTCTCGCTCCCGAACCGGCAGGGCACCGGCATCTGCAAGCGCACCAGCGCCCGCAGGTCTTCGCCCAGGCTCAGATCCTTGACCGCCATACGCCGCGCCACTGTGGCCAGGGCCAGGAGGTCGTGGGCCTCCCGGAGCTTCCGTTCCCGCCACACCCTGTCGCCGACGGCCTGGTCCCGGGCGCAGGCGAGCATCTCCTGATAGGGTGCTGCCAGCTCCACCTGCGCCAGACCCCGGAGACCCATCACGTCTGCCTCCCGGTGAACATCACCACGGCGGATGTGTGGGAGCGAGATGTGTGGGAGCGCACCACGACGGCATGGCCCTTGGGGATCGCCACGCCGCGCACCCCCGGAGCACTCGCGGCGATGTCCGGATGTGCATGGTAGGGCGACAGGACCAGGGCACCGCCGCAGGCGCGGCAGACGCCGGGATCTTCACCGCGCACGACGAAACGGCCGACGGCCTGCCAGGAACCGCAGGCGCATGCCGCCTCGGTGACGAAGAACGCACGGTCTACCGCCACGGTGGCAGGGTCCAGGCCGCTTGCGGCAACTGCATCGCCCACCGTGTCCACGTCGGAGCCCGAGCGGACTTCGAAGCGGCCGTGTTGCACCGGGCAGTCGGGGTTGCGGCGCAGAGCAGTCGTCGCCAGGTGGTCGGTGTAACCTCGGTACTCCAGGACCTGGTCGGCCAGGGGCGCGCCGAGACGCAGCAGGTGGCGCAGCACCCGGTGCACTGCCAGCTCCGCCGCCAGGGAGCAGAGCGAAGCGGTGCTGCGGGTCGGTGCCAACGAGCGCCCCCGCTCGGCGGTGCTGCCGTCGCAGCTGAAGCGCGACTCCTTGGAGACCTGGCGCCATTCGGTGGCACCGAACAGGCAGGCC
>QJVU01000318.1 GCA_003235605.1 Planctomycetota bacterium
CTACCGTGGCATGCGTCTGGCTCGCCGCCTCTACGAGGCGCGAAAGGAGCTGGCACGGAAGTACAATCTGGCGAGGATCATCATCGGTGGTCGGATCCCAGGCTACGGCAAGTACGCCGACGAGCTGTCACCCCGGGAGTACGTCGAAAAGGTCGTGAGCCGGGGCCTCTACGACCCGGTGCTCACGACCCAGGTGGCCAATGGCTTCGTCCTGAAGAAGCTGATCCCGGACTACTTCCCGTCCGACGAAGCTTCCCGTGGCTACGCCACGCATCTCGAATGGACCAACCTGGACTACGTCGAGGAGACCGCGCAGCGCCGCCTGCTGGCCGTTGCCCTCGCCCGGATCTGCGCTGTCCAGTACGAGATGCGGCACCTCGATACCTTCGAGGAGTTCTGCTCCCAATGTGAGTACTTCCTCGACACGGCTTCCGACAGCAGGTGCGACTTCGTGCTGTTCCCGGAGCTGATCACGACCCAGCTGCTCGCCGTCGCCGAGCGGAAGAGGCCCAGCGGTTCCGCCCGGCTCCTCGCCGAGCGCACGTCGCAGTACCTGGAGTTCTTCACCGGGATGTCGATCAAGTACAACGTCAACATCATCGGGGGCAGCCAGTTCACCGTGGAGGGGGACCGGCTGTTCAACGTGGCCTACCTGTTTCGGCGGGACGGCACCATCGAGAAACAGTACAAGCTCCACATTCCCCCGGACGAACGGCGCTGGTGGGGCTGCGAGCCTGGTGACGGGATCGAGGTCTTCGACACCGACCGCGGCAAGATCGCCATGCTGGTGAGCTACGACATCGAGTTCCCGGAGATCGCCCGGGTCGCGGTCAGCAGGGGTGCGCGGATGCTGTTCGTGCCCTTTGCGAGCGAGAGCCGGCAGGGCTACCTGCGGGTGCGGTACTGCGCCCAGGCGCGGGCGGTGGAGAACGATGTCTATGTGACGATCTCCGGCGCGACGGGCAATCTTCCGTTCGTGAAGCACGCCGATGTGCACTATGCGCAGTCGGGGATCTTCACGCCCCTCGACTTCTCGTTCGCGCGGGACGGCATCGCGGGCGAGTGCACGCCGAACATCGAGACGCTGGTGATCCACGACGTCGATCTGGAGCTCCTTCGCAGGCACCGGCAGCGGGGGACGTTCCAGCCCTGGAATGACCGGCGGCGAGACCTCTACTCGGTGCGCTACGTGGATCCGGACGACGACAAGGTGAAGCGGATCTAGCTCCAGGTCCGGTCTCAGAACAGCCACCAGAGCGAGGCGGCTTGGACAAAGCAGAACAGGGCGATCTCGATACCGTGGACGAGCCTCAGGTAGCATGGCCAGTCCCGGGCGTTCAGCAGCGGCACGACGGCTGCCACCAGGGCCAGGGATACCGAGAGCCCCAGCCACCACTGAAGGTCCTGCTCGGTGGCGGATAGCAGGAACGGCAACAGGACCGTGGTGGCAACCAGGCCCCGGCCGACCTGCAGGGGCAGGATCACAGCGGCGCTTGGCACCCTCAGCCGCAGTCCATGGGCCGGGTCGGTGTAGTAGGGCCCGATGAACCGCCAGGCCATGCTCCCCAGGACGCAGTACGCCACCATGTAGGCGATGGCTGCGCCGCACACCAGGAGTGCCAACCGATCCCAGCCGATGGTGGCGATGCGCAGTTGGAGCTGCTGGAGCAGGGAGCTCTCCGTTGTCGATGCCATCACCGCGCCGGCGACTGCCGCGGTGACCCCTGTGAGCAGGAAGGCACCGAGGATGTCTGCCGGCCGGATCGGGCCCCGTCCCGCCGCAAAAACCGTGGCTTCGATGGCGCTCAACAGGAATCCAAGCACGAACAGGACGGCCCACAGGCTCAGTGCAAGGTCCAGACTGCCGAGCCGCACGACCCCCGCGAACCAGCGTGCCGCGCCGCCCAGCAGGATGCCGGACAGCAACACAGGCCACCAGGAGACGGCAGGCTGTCTGGCCGACCCGTCAGCTCCGCGCCGTCCCAGGAGTCGAGCCAGCCAGGCCAGGAGGCCGGTCGCAGCCAGGTAGGTGCTGGCAACAATCAGGACATCGAGCACGGGTCGGAGCACGGTCATGGGAGTCCCCGACGGGTGGCGACCGGAAGGGATTGTAGCAACCTCGCGCTGCGGCGCCCGCGCCAACGCTGTGGGGCTCCCAGGCCGAACGCCGGGTCTCGACCACCGTTTTTTCTAGCCGCTCTGCGGCACGGCGGGGTACGGTTCCGGAACGATGACGAGGAGTATGCGCGCCAGCGGGATCGCCGCTGTCCTGATCCTGAGCGTGGCTCTGGTGGCCACCCTCGGGATGAACCGGCTGGCCTTGGCGCTGGGGCTTCCCGGCATGGCCCTGCTCGTCTGGAGAGCTCGGAGCCGCTCTCCCTCCAAGACCCTCTCCGAGGCCTTGGCGAAGGCCGTGATCGTGCTCGCTGCCACCGGACTGGCCGTTGCGCTGGCGGATACCGCGCTGCGACTGCTTGTGACCGATTCGGCAGCCGGACGACCCGAGGCGCTGTTCGGTCTGCGTTGGCCCGCCGACCCACGTCTTACCAAGATGCTGCCGCAGCGGACGTTCGAGGGAGAGATCTGGGGTGATCTGGCCGGCATGTCCGGGGTTCCCGCGCACCGGAGACCGCGCCCGGCAACGTTCGTGACAGATCGACTCGGCTTCCGCAACGGAGCATTCCCCGACACGCCCGTGGACATGATCGTCCTCGGGGACTCGTTCGGACTGGGCGTCGGCACCACCCAGAGCGAGATTCTGAGCACGCGCCTCGCGCGTCTGGGGAACTGCCGGACCTACAACCTCTCGTACATCGGAAGCCCCTGGCATGAGCTGGTCCGGCTGAAGTCCGAGCTGCCCCACATTCCGGTGCGGCCCGGGACAGTGGTGCTCTGGCTGCTGTTCTCAGGCAATGACCTGACCGAGAAGTACCGAAAGGGGCTGGAGGCGGCGGAGCCGCGCGGTGTGTTCCTGCAGGCGCTCACGCGCTTCGAGGCGTTTCGACGCCGTTCTCCGGTCCGGAGGATGGTTGGCTCCATCTTCCGCGGGCCCGCACGGGTTCTCGTGCGACCGGCCCCCGACGGCCTGCCGTTCTTGTTCTACAAAGGCTATGCGGAACGCCTCACCTGGACCGTCGAGGATGTGCGGACCCACAAGAACTTCTCGCGCCTCCGCGAGGTCGTCGCCGAGATGAAACGGTTCTGCGCAACGCGGAAGCTCGAGGTGGCGGTCGCCATAGTGCCGACCAAACCCGAGGTCTACCGTTGGCTCCTCGAGGACAGGCCGGGACCTCCTCCGGCCGGTTTCGCGAGCGCGGTGACGGACCTTTGTGCCACGCTGGGCATCCCCTGCCTCGACCTCACACCCCTGTTCTGCGCCGAGGCGAGGAGGCTCGACGCCGCAGCCGGGGAGTACCTCTGGTGGCACGACGACACCCACTGGAACGGCCGCGGCCACGCCTTCGCCGCCCGTTGCATCCAGGAGCGTCTCTTGAAGAGGTGAGAACCAAGGGGCTAGACTGGCTCCGTGCCTCGCGCCAGAGTCATCCTCGCAACCTACAATCAGGTGCCGTTCCTGCGCTTCGTGGTCCGCGGCTACCTGCGTCAGACCACCAGGGATTTCACGCTGGTGTTCGCAGACGATGGCTCCGGGTCCGAGCAGAGGCGGTTCCTGCAGGACTGGATCCCCAGGCTCGAGGCAGCGGGAATCGCCGCCGAACACGTCTGGCACGAGGACAACGGCTGGAGAAAGAACCGGATCATGAACGAGGCCGCCCGTCGGGCCGGCGACGAGCGCCTGCTGATCTTCAGCGACGGCGACTGCATTCCCCCCGCGCGCTTCGTGGAACGCCACCTCGAGGTCTATGAACCGCGGAGCTTCCACGTCGGCGGCCCGGTGCGGTGGAGCCGGGAGGTAACGGAGCTGCTCACCGAGGAGGATGTCGATTCCGGAACTTTCGAGACCTTCATCGAGCCCTGGCACCGCAAGTGGTTGCAGAGGTTCAAGCGCAAGAGCGAGTGGGGCACCTTGTTCCGGCGCAAGAACCGTCCGAAGGTCATCGGCCTCAACATGGCCGTGGACCGCGAACTGTTCGAGCAGGTCAATGGCTTCGATGAGGAGTTCCTGTGGCCCTACCAGGGCGAGGACAGCGATCTCCGGGATCGGCTGATGCGCCTGCGACCGAGGCCGAAGGTGAAGGTGCTCTATACGCGGAACGATGTGTTCCACATGTGGCACCCGATGAAGTCGGTGGGGCGCACGGACCACTCTGCATACTACAGAATGCGGCGACCAGTTCGCTGCAGGCGCGGTCTGGTGTCCGCCTGAGAGGCGGCAGCTACACTCGGCTGGCGTAGAACATGCCGTGATTGGGCTTGTGCTGGTGCCGGGTCACGTCGACGGCGAAGCCATGGGATCGGAGCAGGGCCTCGAGCGTCTCCCAGCGGTTGCGTGGCTCTTCGGGCTCGACGTCATGGTATTCGCCGTGGATCCGGTCGATGCACCTGAAGGTGCGATCGTCCGTCGCCTGCAGGACGTCGTACTCCGAGCCTTCGATGTCCAC
This sequence comes from Planctomycetota bacterium, assembly GCA_003235605.1. The sequence continues at coordinate 4,563 of QJVU01000318.1, forward strand.
TTTCAAGAGGTCGCAGTGGGTCACTCGGTGGGTGTCGAAGAGCTCGGCGAGGGTGATCGCCGGCACTTCCCAGGATACGTTTAGATCGAACTGCTCCGGGTTGGCGTGGGCCGAGTAGGCGCCACTCCTCCTGGCCACGCGTGGCGCATAGAGCGTCAGGGTGC
>QJVU01000428.1 GCA_003235605.1 Planctomycetota bacterium
GCTGTGGTTGCAGCTGGGGCTGCGGTTGCGGCTGTGGCTGCGGTTGCGGCTGTGGCTGCGGTTGCAGCTGTGGCTGCGGAGTCGCGGGCACGATCTCCACGGTTCGCTCGACGGTCTTGCTCGGATGCTCGTGCAGCTCGATGGGTGCCCGGCGGTGCAGCCGCGCGCGCGCCGTCAGCGAGTTGAGCACGTTCATGAAGTTGATGTATGCGTCGTACGGGGACTCGTACGGATTGAAGTACTTGTGCACGTCGCCGTCGGCGAACCACTTGGTGCACATGTAGTAGAGGTGGTCGCTGGTCGTCAGGCGCTGCCAGTCACGGAGCATGTCCGGGTCACCGGTCTGGCGAACTGCCTGGCGCAGCTCGTAGAGCTCGCGGGCCGCCACCTGCTGCATCGGATTCCCCAGCCAGGCAGTCAGGTCGCGCTCGATATCCGCCCATGACACGAAGTGTGAATAGTCGAGAGCATCGCGGGCTTCACAGGCGCCCACGACTTCGCTCGGGGTCATGAAGCCGTTGTCGGGGTGACGCAAGAGCTCGGCGGGAAGGCCTTCCATGAACTCGAAGATCCCGGTGTCACCCCATTGATGCTCGCCGAACGTCTCGTAGTCCATGAAGAGATTGACCACATCGCCGGTTCCGTTGGTCGCGTTCACCCACTGCGCGAACTTGCCTACCGTGAGCGGGTACTCCGACCAGCCTCGGTTGCCGAAGCGGAACGCCACGTCGTCGCTGAGACGGTAGTTCTTCAGCAGGAGCTTGATTCCTGGTGCTCCTGCGGGTGCGTAGACGAAGTTCGGAGACCGCCAGCCGAGCAGGTTGTCCACGCCCTCCGCCAGGACTGCGGTGAACCCCCGCGCCGCGACATGGCGGGCCAGGTCGTTGTTGAAGATCAGCTCGGTGTTCCGGAACACGGACGGATGCTGGCCGAACAGCTGCTCGATCTTCGCGACATGCGCGTCCACCTGGGCATCGAACTCGTCCCGGTCGAAGACGAAGGCCAGGCTGTGGTGGTAGGTCTCTGCGAGGAACTCGACGCAGCCGGTCCGGGCCAGCTGTTGGAAGCTCGACAGCACCTCGGGCGCGTGACGCTCGAACTGCTCGAGAGCGGTACCCGAGATCGAGAACGCAACCTTGAAGCGTCCGTCGTGGCGCTGGATGAGCCGCGCAAGCAGCTTGTTCATGGGCAGGTAGCACTTGTCGGCTACCTTCCTCAGGATGTCCCGGTTCTTCTGCTCGTCGAAATAGTCCTTGGAGCCGAAGTCGAAGATCCGATAGCGGCGCAGGCGATAGGGCTGGTGGACCTGGAAGTAGAAGCAGACGCTGGTCACGGGTTGGTGTCCCTCACGTGCAGGTAGATGTCCTGATTCTGGGCGGCGGCAGCGGCCCAGGCAGTTCTCGGGACGGTCCTGTCCCACGGTGGTGCGCGGCGTGGAGGGGTTGAAGGGGGAGGACCGGCGCCGTCGAGCTTGCCTGACCGGCGGGAGGTTACCCCGCTCGCCCGTCACGGCCAAGTGGGCAGAAAGGCGCAGTCCTGGCCAAACCCGCGGCGTGGCGCCACGTTGGCGCTTTTCCGGGCACGCCGCCGAGGCATGGCACCCATGCCGCTGTCCGCGCCCGAGCTGGTCTACGTCGTGGTCGTTCTGGGCACGGGTGGCTATGCACTGATGCGGACCCTGGTGTTCCTCCACGCGGCAAGGCGGGCGCGCATCCGCAACGTCGAAGAGCGCCGGCGCTTCGAGGCCGTCCGCACCGGCAGCCCGATCGAGGACCCCAAGGCCGTCGCCCTCGAGCGCGGGCGTGAGAGCATCGAGAGCCATTTCAGCGTGCTGCGGCGTCTGCTGGTCCCGTTGATCGCCGGCGTGACGCTGCTGCTTGCCGCGGTGCCGTTCTTCGCCGGGGCGTCGGCAACGACGGCGTCGATGATCGGCGCCGTCATCGCGGTGATCCTGGGCATGGCCCTGCGGCCGTTCCTGGAGAACGCCGTGGCCGGGCTGGTGATCAGTTCGTCGAGCCTGGTGCGCATCGGCGACACGGTGCGGATCGACGATTGGTATGGCACCGTCGAGGACATCACCGCCACCCACACCGCCATAAAGGTCTGGGACTGGCGGCGCTATCTCGTTCCCAACGGCCGCATGCTGCAGTCGGCGTTCTTCAACTACTCCCTCTTCGACACCTACCAGTGGGCCTACGTGGAGTTCTGGGTCGCTCCCGATGCGGACCTGGACGAGGTGCGGGCAATTGCGGTCCGCGCACCCCTGCCAAGTCCGCATTTCTCGCGCCGCGAGGACCCGGCGTTCTGGGTCATCCGGATCGAGAAGGATGCGGTCTGTTGCTGGGTTGCAGCCTGGGCGGAGACGCCTTCCGGGGCCTGGGCGCTCACCAACGACATCCGCACCGAGCTGCTGCGGGAGCTGCGCCAGCGCAAGATCCCGTTGTCCCTGCAGCGGCATAGTTGGTCGTCCGAGGGGCCCCTCGGGGTCCCGCCGGCGCCCTAGCCGGGTCGGCCCTGCCCCCAGGAATCGGGTCCCTCATGTCCACTCGGCGAGGGGATCGGGTGCGTGCGCTCCGACTCTGGGCCGATGGTGGCTCTTGGGGCGGTCTCTGGCATTGGCACAGGCGTTGCTTCGGCGCCGCGACCCCACCCTCTGCGCCCGGGATCGGCGCTTCCGAGACCCAACCTCACTTCCCCTCTCCACTCCCATGACCCTCCGGTCCACCCTGGCTGGCGCCCTTTGCGCTGGCCTCTTCGCAGTTCTCTCTACAGTTGCCCTTGCCCAGAAAACCCAGGAGATCACCTGGCAGCATCCAGACGGGACCATGCACACCTACCGGGTTGTTCCGGTGGCATCGGGCATCAACTGGTACGAGGCCAACGCCGCCGCCGCCAAGGCGGGTGGCTACCTCGCGACCATCACCTCGGAGACCGAGAACGCCGTGGTGCAAGCGGTGAGCCTGGATGGCGCGTACTGGTCGCAGGACTCAGCTACCAAGGTCTGGAACGGACCGTGGATCGGTGGCGTCCAGGCGGCCTGGGGCAGCGAGCCAGGTGGCGGCTGGGGCTGGGCGGAGCTGGAGACCTTCACCTATGGGAACTGGACGCAGGGCCAACCCGACAACGTCGGCGGTGCCGACCGCATCCATTTCGGGGGCAAGACCACATTCCCCGTGGACACCTGGGCCGACGCGCCCGCGGCCACGAAGCTTCCCAGCTACGTGATCGAGTTCTCCGGCCCGACCGTGCCACGCACCCTGGGCCTGCTGGAGCGGCAACGGGGCTCCTTCGACGGCTATACGCTGGTCAACCCCATGAACGGCAAGACGATCCACCTGGTGGATCCCCGCGGTCGCGTGGTGCACTCCTGGGTGAGCCAGTACACCCCCGGCCAGTCGGCCTACCTGCTGCCCAACGGCAACCTCCTGCGCTGCGGCAAGGTGAGCAAGCAGTACACACCGAGCGGCGGTGACGGTGGCATCGTCGAGGAGTTCGACTGGGACAACAACCTGGTGTGGAGCTACGCCCTGTCCACGAGCACCGAGATCCTGCACCACGACATCTCCCGGATGCCCAACGGCAACATCCTGATGCTGGTCTGGGACTACAAGACTGCCGAGCAGGCTGTTGCCGCTGGTCGAAACCCGCAGCTGCTGAAGGACAACCAGCTCTGGCCGGACAAGGTCATCGAGGTGAAGCCCACGGGCAAGACCACCGGCACGATCGTGTGGCAGTGGCACCCCTTCGACCACCTGGTGCAGGACCACGACTCCACCAAGGCCAACTACGGCGATCCCGCCAAGCACCCCGAGCTGATCGACATCAACTACACGCAGAACGGGGTCGGCGACTGGATGCACAGCAACGCCATCGACTACAACGCCAAGCTCGACCAGATCATCATCAGCGTCCGGGCCTTCGACGAGTTCTGGGTGATCGACCACAGCACCACCATGCAGGAGGCGACGGGCCACACCGGCGGCCGGAGCGGCAAGGGTGGCGATCTGCTCTACCGCTGGGGCAATCCGCTGACCTACCGGGCCGGCACCAGCAAGGACCAGCGCCTGTTCAAGCAACACGATGTCCACTGGATCCCCGAAGGGCTGCCAGGCGGCGGCAACGTCCTGGTGTTCAACAACGGCGACGGGCGCCCGGACGGGAGCTACTCCACCGTCGACGAGCTCGCTCCCCCCAAGGTGGACGCCAAGGGCAACTACCCGATGACCGGCTCCACCTGGGGCCCTGCGGCGGCGTTGTGGAGCTACAAGGCCAAGGACCCCACCAGCTTCTTCTCGCAGTTCGTGTCAGGTGCCCAGCGCCTGCCCGGCGGCAACACGCTGGTGTGCGGCGGATGGATCGGTCGCATCCGTGAGGTCGACAGCAGCGGCAGCACGCTGTGGGAGTACGTGAACCCGGTGTCCGCCAGTGGCCCGGGGACCCAGGGCGACCTCACCGGTACCCGCGACCGGGGGATGTTCCGGGCGCCGCGGTACGCCCCGGACTACGCTGCCTTCGCGTCCCGGAACCTGGTTCCCGGCGAGCCCCTGGAGAAGCACGCCGCGGTGCTGCTGCAGGACGGTTCCACCGCTCCCCATGCAGCCAGGGTCGGCACCGCCGTGGCCTACTCTCTGCGCGCCGGTCATCTCCCGGGCCAGATCTACCTGGTCGCGACGTCGGCAACCCCGGGCCTGATCCCGGTGGACAACCGCTTCGTCCGGATGGGTTG
>QJVU01000395.1 GCA_003235605.1 Planctomycetota bacterium
CCAACTCAGCCATTGGTCACGGCCTCCGCAGGTAGCTTGAAGCAGACCGCATCACTGATCCGCTTCGGGTACGACAGGTACACGAGAGGAAGGATCCTTACCGGGGACAGGCGCTGCGTGGCGAAGCCGCGGGCAGCGTCCTCCACTTGGGCAAAGGCATCCTTCACGAAGGTGTTCACGCCCCTGGGGTGTCGCCATACGTAGAACCGATGCAGGAACTGTCGGAACGTGTCCTGGATCGGCCAGAGCGGCGAGAGAAGGGCGCGATACGCGAAGTGGAAGTGCTCCAGCCTGGTGCACACGATCAACCCACCGTCGTCCGGCTCGGGGATCGTCCCGATCACCCCGAGGGGGATCAGGTAGTCCTTGTCGGGCCGTGCCAGGTAGTGATCGTGCCAGCGTTCCAGCAAGGGCAGGACGCGCTTGTCGCACTTCGAGTCGGCGCAGATGTGGCTGAACGGTTCGAGAGCCCCCGGGTCGTACAACTCGGGGGCTCTCGCCTGGAGCCACTCTGCGACTTCAGGGGCCTCAGACAGGTCGTGTCCGGCCCGTCCGAGTCCCACCCGTTCGACACCGAAGTACCGGGCGAGCTTGCGCTCCGCTGCCTTCCAGGCGGCGTTCCCGGTCCTGTTCTGCGTGGCCGTGCGGCCGCGCTTCGCCTTGCGAACGGGACCCTTACGCCGCCCCTTCTTCTTGGCGGCCATGAGGGGCTACGGCAGCGGGAAGGAGCCGGGCTGCCCCGCAGGGGCACCCTGGGGCTGCTGGAGGGGCTGCTGCTGCGGCGCCGGGCCGCCGGGGGCCATCGGACCGCCCGGAGCCATGGGCTGCTGTACGGGCTGCTGGGGCTGCTGGGGCTGCATGGGCTGGCCCTGCGGCATCTGCGGCTGGAAGGGTGCCTGCCCCGGCTGCTGCATCGGCTGCTGCATCGGCTGCTGCGGCTGCATCGGCTGCTGCTGGGGGTACTGCCCCTGCGGCTGCATGGGCTGCTGGGGCTGGACCGGCTGCATGGGCTGCTGGACCGGCGCCTGCTGGCCGCCGCCGTGGACGCTGGACTGCTGGCCCAGGTTCGGGATCTGCTGCTGGACCTGCTGGATGATCAGGTTCATCCACGCCTGCCGCGTGTTGAGGTCCGCGCCCGGCAGGAGCTGCCAGTAGTTCGCGTACTTCGTCTCGTTGTCCTTCTGGTAGGACCGCGACGGCGGGCCGATGAAGAACTGGTTGTTGCGCTGCGAGTAGCGGACGTTCGCATCCCGCAGCTCGACGATCGGCGAACCGTCGACGACGAGCGTGATGTTGGCCGTGCCGTAGATGCCGGCGCCGAACTGGTTCTGCGTCGGTGCACGTGCCTTGACCTGAAGGTTGATGGCCATGTGTGGGGTCTCCCTGTTGACAGAGTGATTCTAGGACAGGGGACCGACAGTCCCCGGGCCTATGTCCTTCGTGGGTGGTGGATTGGATGCCACTAGGGCATCGGGACCTCTACCGTCCCGTCGGCGAGATCGGGTTCGGACGCCACGTCCGAAGCCTCGATGTGCCGGTCTTCCTGAGCCATGGCCAGGCCGACGTCCACGAGGATCGCCTCGAAGATGTCGGGGTGGGCCTTGATGAAGTCGATGCAGTTCTGCTTGCCGCTCACCCAGCCATTGCTATCCACCCCGGCATCGTTGAAGCTCGGGTAGTGCGTGTACCACTCGCCGTTCTTCTGGATGACGCCAGCACCGAAGGCCATCTCGATGACCGAGTCGATGTTGCTGAGCCCCTTCCCGTGGATGAACGGGATGGCCACACGGTGGCCCTCGGTCGGGCTCTGCTTGGTCTTGTGGACGCCGACGACCAGCTCGAAGGCCGGGAAGATCTCGATCACCCTGCCATCCGGCATCTGGATCTTGATCTTCTTGTCCTGGTCGCCCTTGCGCCGGCTCGTTGAGAGGATCGCCGAGCAGTAGGCCTTCAGGGCGTTACCGCCCTTGATCTCGGTGTCCGGCCCGAACATCACGCCGATCTTCTGGTACAGATGCGTGATGAAGATGAACGCAGGTGCCGTCTGGGCCACCTGGTAGGTGAAGCGCCGGAAGAACTTGGACAGGACTCGGGCGGTCATCGCCATGGTCTCGTCTCGCGAGCTCTTGCGGGTGCCCTTGCTCGTCTCGAGTTCCTGGTAGGACACCGCAGCGCCGACGGAGTCGTAGACGACGACGGCCGGAGCGGTCTCCCAGAGCACCCGCTCGAGGATGTCCATCTGGTCCTCGAGGATCTCGGGGCCGATGATCAGCAGGCGATCCAGGTCGATGCCGTGGAGCGCAGCCCAGCGCGGATCGAAGGTGTTCTCCTGGTCGATCCAGACGCAGATGCAGTTCGGGTCTTCCCGCTGTGCCTGGGCCACCGCGAGCATTGCCAGGAGAGTCTTGCAGGTCTGCTCGGGGCCGACGATAGCAGTGAAGCGGCCGCGCAGAACGCCACCACCCAAGATCTGGTCCAGGGCGAGCAGGCCGAAGCTGATGTACTTGAAGACCAGCTCCTGCATCTGGGATGCGATGCCCACGATCTTGGTCTCGTGCCCGAAGACCTGGCGAGTCATCTTGTCGGTGATGGCCAAGGCACGAGCCAGCTTCTGCTTGGCCGTGAGGGTCCGCGGGTCATCGACCGGCTTCTTCTTGTCCTGCTTGGCTGCCTTCTTCCCCTTGACTGCCTTCTTCTTGGACGTCTTCTTGCCCTTCTTCGCGGCAGGCTTGGCTGCAGGTGTGATCTCCGAAGTGGGTTCGGAGCCAGTCTCCGTCGAAGGGGTTTCCTCCCCATCCGAAGGGGTCTCCGAGTCCGTCGAGGAAGCCTCCGTCGAGGAACTCGACGGAGCCATGCCGGTCGCATCCATCGCGAGCTTCAGCTCCTTCAGGGCACTCTCGAGGAACTCTTCGTCGAGGCCGGACTGGGACTCGATGTCGTTGACCGGAGTCTCCAGCAGAGCCTCGGGCGTCACGCCCGCCGTCGCGAGCTTCTTTGCTCGACTCCAGTGGAAGCCGTACTTCTTCCATGCGTCCTGTACCTTCTCGGTCTCGGTGGTCATTACCAGTCTGCCTCTACTACGGTTCCGCACTCCGGACACTCGATGCCGCCATCGGCAATCTGGAGGAGCGTCTCGAAGAGCTCGATGTTCATGGTCACTGCTTCTTCACCATGGGCGTTCCGGAAGAAGTACACCCACTGGCCCTGTGACCACATGAGGGCCTGGCGCCGCAGCTTCAACCAGTCGCTGCGCGGCAAGTTGAAGTTCTCCTTGTCGTGGTCCTTGGCCTCGACAAGGAAGCAGCGATGACGGAGATCTCCGTCGCCGTGCTTGTTCCCGGACCCCGAGTTCTTGCAGAACCCGAACCGCTCGCCAAGAAGCAGTTCGTAGGGGGTACCAGGGTTCTGGGCCATCAGGCCCGGACCGGCGGGATCTGGCTCTCGACGGCCGTGAGGACCGCCTTGGCGTCCTTGCCGGCGTAGCTGCGGTTCGCGACGTTCTCCCAGCGGGTGTCGTCGTCGAAGAAGTTCCAGAGGAACACCTTCTTCGGGGACAGGAAGGTCTGCGGATCCACGCCGCGGTCCGCGCCGTGCACGTTGACCATGGGGATCCAGGTCGTGAACTGGCGCCCCTGGATGCCGAACGTGCTCATCGGCACCGGGATCCAGCGGTGGGCTTCGGAGGGCGGCACCTTGTGGCGCTCCTCCATCGTCAGGGCCCCGAAGGACTCGAAGTGCTTGTCCAACTTGGAGGCGAACTCCTGGATCGCATCCTTGTCCTGGGACTGCATGATCGCCTTCAGGTCCTGGCTGAAGACCTCCCACCGGTCGTCACGGAAGAGGACGAACTCTTCCTGCTGCTTGGGCGCAAGCGGCAAGTCCAGCGGAATCGGCCGGCCGTTGCAGAAGAGGGTGTCCAGCCAGTCCGCCACGGACATGTCGTTCATCACGTCCGCGTCCGTGACCTTCTCCCGGTTGTAGCCGGCCTTGAGGGCCAGGCATTCCTGCGCGAACCAGCGCGGGGGCCTCGGGGGGACCGACAGCTTGCCGATCACCACGCCCTCGTCCGTCATCAAACGGACCCATTGACTCTGTCCCACGGTCACCTCCTTGTAGACCTGTTGTGCTCTTGATGCCCCGCCAGGTCATCCAGGCGAGGTCGTGTGTCGCGACCCTCAGCAGCGAGAGGCCGAATGCGTTCAGGATGACGAGCGCGACTCTCATGCGAAGGTCTCGTCATCGAAGTCCATCTCGGCCTCCGAGAAGGGCTCGTCAGGCATCTTGGCCGGCTTCCTGTGGAGGTCGAGTTCATCGGTGAGGGGATTGACCTCCACCGCCGGCGTGTAGATCACACCCTCTCGCCTCATGCCGAAGAAGAACCCTCGGATCAGCCACTTCTTCAGCACCGACATGACGTCGGACGCAAGGTTGGGGTTCGGGTTGCCGAGCATCCCACCGCTGGCCTGGTTCAAGCCCACGATGTCGCTTCGCATCTCCTGGTTCGCCCACTGCCAGAGGTCCGGCTCACGGTGCGCCAGGTCGCCGAGCATGCTGAAGTACCAGCGGAGGTTCTCCTCCCGCTGGGCATACTCGTTGATCATGAGTCCCGAGATCAGGGGCTTGGCATCCGGCGGGTTCACGACTGGTGACCTCCCTGCTCCTTCTCGATCTGGTCGAGCATCTGCTGCATCTCATCGGCGGTCACGGCCACGTTGCCGGC
>QJVU01000191.1 GCA_003235605.1 Planctomycetota bacterium
GGGAGGCCTCCGCTTGCCGGTCTGCCGGCGCTCCGCCATGTAGGGGAACTCGAAGCGCACGACCCGGATCTCCTCGGCAGCGAGCAGAGCGGCGATCCGCTCCATGAAACCCGAGTCCATGGGGGCGCCGGCGCCATGGGCCAGGATCACGGTGTTCCTGGCAGTTGTGGGACCGTCACGGAGGAGTGCTTGCTCCACCGCGGCGCTAGGGCTTTCTCTGTGCCATGGGCACGTACCGGCGTTGGGTGTGTCCTTCGTAGACCTGGCGGGGCCGGTTGATGCGCGAATCGGGGTCTCGGTGGAACTCCAGCCACTGGCTGATCCACCCTGGCAGGCGGCCCAGGGCGAAGAAGACGGTGAACATCGCGATCGGGATCCCGAGTGCCTGGTAGATGATCCCGGAGTAGAAATCGACGTTGGGGTAGAGCTTTCGCTCGATGAAGTAGTCGTCGTTGAGGGCGATGTCCTCCAGCTCCATGGCGATCTCCAGCAGCGGGTTCTTGGTGCCTAGCCGGCGCAGCACCTCGTCGCAGGACTTCTTCAGGATCCGCGCGCGGGGGTCGTAGTTCTTGTAGACCCGGTGCCCGAAGCCCATCAGGCGGATGCCGCTGTTCTTGTCCTTGGCCAACTCCATGTAGTGCTTGGCGGATCGCTCACCATCACGGATCTTGATCAACATCTCGATCACCTTCTGGTTCGCGCCGCCGTGCAGTGCCCCCCAGAGGGCCGAGATCCCGGCCGACACGCTGGCGAACATGTTTGCGTGGCTGCTGCCGACGGTGCGAACGGTGCTGGTCGAGCAGTTCTGCTCATGGTCGGCGTGCAGGATCAACAGCAGGTCGAGCGCCTTGGCCAGGACTGGGTCGGGCTCGTACTCCTCGCAGGGTGTGCCGAACATCATGTGGAGGGTGTTGGCAGCGTAGTCGAGCTCGTTGCGTGGGAACATGAACGGCTGCCCGACGCTGTGCTTGTAGGAGTAGGCGGCGATGGTGGGCATCTTCGCAAGCAGGCGGATGGCCGCGGCCCAGCGTCGCGTGGCGGGATCGTCGAAGCGCACGTCCTGGTAGAAGGTGGACAGGGCCCCGACCGTGGCTGCGCAGATCGCCATCGGGTGTCCAGCCTTCGGCAGGCTCGAGAAGAAGCGCTTCAAGTCCTCATGGAGCATGGTGTGGTATGTCACCTCGTTCTTGAAGTTCGCCATCTCCTGTGCGCTTGGCAGTTCCTGCATGATCAGCAGCCATGCCACCTCGAGGAAATGGCTGTTCTCTGCAAGCTCCTCGATGGGGTAGCCGGCGTAGCGCAAGATGCCCTCCTCGCCGTTGAGGAACGTGATCTTGCTGCGACAGGACCCGGTGTTGGCATAGCCGGGGTCGTACGTGATGGCGCCGGTCTTCGCCCGCAGCTCGCGGATGTCGATGGCTACCTCGCCCTCGCTGCCCGTGATGATCGGAAGCTCGACCTCCTGATCACCGAACGTGAGCCTGGCAGTCTCCGGGATGGTCTTCTGGGACATTGCGGTCTCCTGGTGGTCTCCCCTGCTGGTTTGTCATGGTGGATTTTGGGGAGCTGTCATTGTTGGCTAGGACCCTGCCAGGAGCGAGGCAAACTTTTCCGCCAGTTTGGGAGCCAGGCCCTCGTCCTCGTGCTTGAAGAAGACGAATACCTCCCGCCAGGGTTGCTGGCCTACCCGTTCTGCCCAGGCAGCCAGCTCGTCGTCATTGTAGGTTGCGCGCCGCAGGCGCAGGTAGCCCCAGTCGGTCGTAGGCACCAAGGGCGCTCCGGCAGCCTCGCGGCTGTCGGTATCGGCAGCGCACAGAGCACAGCCCGAGGTGGACAGGGTCTCGTGCACCTCGTCAGATTCCCAGCTCTCGTGGCGGAACTCGAACACCCCCCGCAGGCCCGAGGGGAGCTTGCCACAGAACTCTCGCAGCAGCTCAGTGTCCTTGCGGAAGAACGGTGGCAGCTGGAACAGGATCGGGCCGAGGTGGGTACCCAGGCTCTGTACCTGGTCCCAGAGATAGGCGACGCTGTCGTCGACGTCCTTGAGGCGTCCCTTGAGGTGGGTAATGCGGCGGGATGCCTTGATGACGAACACGAAATGCTCGGGCACCTGCTCGGTCCACTTCTGCAGCATCTCGGCCTTGGGCATGCGGTAGAAGGTGTTGTTGATCTCCACCGTGGGAAGCCGTTGTGCGTAGTAGCCGAGCATGTTCTTTTCGGGCAGGTCCTCGGGGTAGAAGTTGCCCTTCCACTCCTTGTAGGCGAAGCCGCTGGTGCCGGAAAGGACACGCATGGTGTCGTTGACAATAGCGTCCTGCGGACAGAAAGTATGGCTGCGATGTCGCACACGCCCCCAGGTCGGACCCGCGAGAAGGTGTTCCGGTTCGTGCGCGACCGCCTCATCTCTGGTGCTCCACCCACGGTGCGGGAGGTGCAGGAGGCGATGGGCTTTGCTGCAGTGGAATCGGCCCGCAAGCAGTTGGATGCCCTCGTGGACGAGGGCCGGCTGGCGAAGACCCCGGGCCGTTCCCGCGGCTACCGGCTCGCTGCACGCGACCGAGACCGCGGCCGCCCCGCTGCCGTGCCCCTGGTGGGGGAGATCCAGGCCGGCGACCTGCGCACGGCCGTGGAGGATCCGGAGGGCTATGTCGTGGCTCAGACGCGGTTTTCCCCGAAAGAGCTGTTCGCCCTCAGGGTGCGCGGCGACAGCATGACGGGCGCCGGGATACTGGCCGGAGACCTGGTGATCGTCCGCCGCCAGCAGAAGGCCGAGCCCGGGGACGTGGTCGTCGCCCTCGTGGACGATGAAGCCACGGTGAAGACCCTCCGGTTCCGGAGGGGCAGGGCCGTCCTCCAGCCCGAGAACCCGGACTACGCACCCATCGTCCCACCGAGGGGCCAGGACGTCCGCATCCTCGGGAGGGTCATCGAGGTGCGCCGGCGGCTTGGGTAGCGTGTACGGAGTCGGGTACGTTCTTATCGTCTCGCCGTCTGCATGAGACGATAAGAATGTACCTGACTCCGTACATCCTCCTGGCGGTGGTGGCCTTGGCCCTCTATGGCGACACCCTGGGAGGCTGGTTTCTTGCCGACGATTTCTCCTTCGTCGAGCGCGTCCATCTGCAGTGGGCGCGGGAACCCGGGCAGTTCCTCCAGATGTTCGTGGTGCCGCCGGAGAGGCTGGAGCCCGGCGGCTTCCACCGCCCCCTTAGCTTGCTGAGCTGGGGCCTCGACTACCTGGCCTGGGGTATCCACCCGGTCGGGTACCGCGTCACCAACCTGCTGGTCCATGTTTGCTCCGCCCTGTTGATCTTTCGTCTGGCCGGGCGGTGGACGAACGGGCGCTGGGACATCGCCTGGCTGGCGGCGCTGCTTTTCCTGGTGTGTCCCCTCCACACCGAGGCGGTGGCATGGATCGCCGCGCGCGACGAGACGCTGGCCGCGGTGTTCTTCCTGGCAGTGCTCAATGTGGTACCGGTCAAGAGCGGCTTCCACATGATGTTCGGCATCGTTGCGACGCTCTGTGCGTTCTGGAGCAAGGAGTCCGCACTGATGTTGCCTGCGGTGGTGACCTGCTACCACCTACTGGCGACCCCGGACGAGGGCAGGCTGCCGGGCCGAATCCGCCGCGCCGTTCTTGGCAGCGTGTGGATCTGGGTCGTCACGCTGTGCTACCTCGTGGACCGTTACTGGATCCTGGGCAAGTTCGGTGGCACCTACCCCGCCTACGAGGTACCTGACTACCTGACCCTGGAGTACCTCGGCACCCGCGTGACCTACTGGGTCCTGTTGTTCTGCCCTCTGGAGGGCGACACGTTTCCCGGCTGGCTGCGATGGGCGGCTGGACTGGGGACATTGGCGGCGGTGGCGTCGTCGTTTGGAGACCGGAGATTGCGAGGTGTGGTCCTGTTCCTGGTCTGCTGGACACTGTTCGCACCGGTGCCGTACCTGTGGGAGGACGTGGATCCCCATGACCTGGAGCAAGCGCGTCACCTCTACATCGGCTACGCACCGTTCTCGATCCTGCTGGCCATCGGGACGGCTCGCGTGGCACAACAGCTCCTACCCGCTACCCGGGCTGCGCGGGGGCTCTTGTACGGCACGGTGCTCGCTTTGCTCTGCTGCGCTACCTGGCTCACCAAGGACGCTCATGTCCGAGCAGCGGAGCTCAGCCGCAAGATGACAGACGAGATGTACCGTGTCATGGCCCTGGAACAGATGTCGCCCGATGCCCGGCGGCCGCACCGGTTGGTGCTGCAGGACCTGCCGTGGATCTACAAGGGAGCTCACCTCGGGTTTTTTCTGGTGAGCGCATCCCGGCCACCCTTCCATGAGCTCACATCCTTCGAGGTGGAGGTCTTGGATGACGCTTTCTTCCCGTTGTTCGTCGTCTCCTACCTGAAGGAAGCCCGGGACTCGGACAAGCGCGTTGTCCGGTACACCTGGGATTCGGACAGCCGCCGGTTCACCCTGAAGCCGACCCTGGCCGACTCGCTGACGCTGCGGGGCGTGATCGAGCCGGCGACCGATGGTTTCCGCCTGCGCCAACACGACATTGGCATCACGGCGGCCGACGCCCACATCGCGTCGAAGTTGCGTGACCTCACGGGAGCCAACGTGGAGCTCGTGGCTCGCATACTCCCGGGAGCGCAGGGCTGGTCCCGCACGCTCCAGGTCACGACCCTGCACAGGGTCGAGCAGATCCTGGAGGTTCCGGAG
>QJVU01000457.1 GCA_003235605.1 Planctomycetota bacterium
GTCGTGCGCTGGCCGTCGAAGAGGGCCAGCACCGGCAGTAGAGCCTCGGGAATGAAAACCTGCTCAACGGCGATACCCAGGGGATCGTGCAGGACTATCCCCGCCCGACCCTCATGCTCGGCCCTATGCACCTCCAGATGCCGGAAAGCCGGCCGTTCGATGGCAGGGGGGGATTGCTCGGACTCCTGCGGGCAGACTTCGCTCATCGTGGATGCTTGCCCCGCTCTGGGCGGGTGTTCGCCCCCCCATGGTGCCCTAAGATATGCAGATAACCAGCAAGCAATGACCAAAGGCTCCTTCCTTCTCATCGTCAACAGCGGTGCCAGCCGCGAGACGTACAGTTTCTCCAAGCCGCATGTCACCATTGGTCGGTCGCGGGACTGTGACCTGTGCATCAACGACCGTGTGGTCTCCAGGCACCACTGCCATGTGGAGCATGTCGATGGGAGCTTCTACGTCGTGGATGACGGCGGCCAGAACAAGGTCCGCTACCAGGGTGTGCCGGTGGACCGCGCTGAGTTGCAGGCTGGCGACAGCTTTACGATTGGCAGCCTGGAGTTTGAGCTGGCCTTGCCATCCCGCCAGCAGATCACGACCGAGGAGACCTACCTGGGGGAAGGCCTGCACGGAGTGCAGGACATGGCCACGTTCATCAAGATTGCGCGGGCCCTCAACGAGGAACAGGATCTCACCAGGCTGCTCACGCTCATCGTGGATTCAGCGATCCAGCTGATTGGCGCCGAGCGTGGTTTTCTGATTCTGGGCAAGGGTCCCGAGACCCGGGTCGAAGTGGCCCGGAACTTCGCGAGAGAGGAAGTGGCTTCACCCGAGTTCAAGATCAGCCGCACGATTGCGCAACGGGTGCTCGAGAGTGGTGTTCCGGAGTTGACGATCAATGCCCAGGAAGACGAGAGGTTTCGAGACCTGGCTTCGGTGGCCGATCTGCGGCTGCGATCCGTGCTGTGCATGCCGATTCGCATGCGTGGCGAGGTCGTGGGGGTGTTGTATGTCGACAACCGCCTCCAGCAGCAGGCATTCCACCAGCGCGAACGGGACCTCATGACCGCGCTCGCCGACCACGCCGGGATCGCCATCCACAATGCGCACACCATGGAGCAGCTGCGTGCCCGACAGGTCGAGCTGCAGGGCGCCTTGGATCGTGAGGGGCGGCTCAATGCCACACTTCAGGGGCAGGTAACGAGCCAACGGGTTGAGCTGACGCAGATGCGCGAGGAGCTCGACTCGTCCCTGCGGGCAGGCCGCTACTCCCACGACTACAGCCAGATCGTCGGCGAATCCCGCCGCATGGGCGAGGTGTTCGCGCTGTTGGACAAGTACGTCGAAGCGGACGACCCCGTGCTGATTCTGGGCGAGTCCGGCACGGGCAAGGAGCTGGTAGCCCGCGCCATCCACGACCAGAGCGCGCGTCGCAAGAAGCCGTTCGTTTCCGAGAACTGCGCGGCGATGCCGGAGTCGCTGCTGGAAAGCGAGTTGTTCGGCTACGTGCGCGGCGCATTCACCGGGGCTACCACCAACAAGAAAGGGCTGTTCGAGGCTGCTGACGGTGGCGTGTTGTTCCTGGACGAGATCGGCGACCTGCCCCTGGACCTGCAGAAGAAGCTGCTGCGGGTTCTGCAGGAGGGCGAGGTACGTCCGGTAGGCAGCCAGGAAACCGTAAAGGTCGATGTGCGGCTGGTCACTGCGACCAACCGGAACCTCGACGACATGGTCCGGGAAGGAGATTTCCGGGAGGACCTCTATTACCGCATCAACGTGTTGCCGGTGACGCTTCCTCCTCTCAGGGAACGGCGCCAGGACATTCCCCTGCTGGTGCGTCGTTTCCTCGCGGCACTGGCCAAAGAGAACAACTTCCTGGTACGCATCAGTCCCGACGCCATGGATGCGCTGGTGCGCTACGGCTGGGCGGGCAACGTGCGTGAGTTGCAAAACGAGATCCGCCGCGCAGCACTGTTGTCAGACGGGGTGATCCTCGAGAGTCACCTGAGCGAGGCAGTGCGTTCAGGTGTGGATCCGCTCTCCGACACCGGCGCGGTACCTGCGGAGAAGGGCACCAACCTCCCGGACATGGTTCGCAACCTGGAGGTGCGAGAGATCAAGAAGGCCTACCGGCTTGCCAAGGGCAACAAGAGCCGCGCTGCGGAGATGCTGGGTCTGTCCCGCTTTGCCCTGCAACGCAAGCTCGACAAGTACCAGATCGTCTCCGACCAGGATGAGACCGAGACCCCGCGGCAGACTGCCGGGGAAGCCACAGAGTGACGTTCGCGCAACCGTTCAAGGACTACGAGATCCTCGACCGAATCGGTTCCGGGGCCATGGGCACGGTCTTCAGGGCCCGCCACAAGAGCCTGAATCGCATCGTGGCCCTGAAGGTGCTGCGGCCGTCCCTGGCCCGCGATCAACGTTATGTGAATCGGTTGAGCCGGGAGGCGCGCATCGTCGCGGCTTTCAACCATCCCAACATCGTGGCCGGCTACGACCTGGGCCAGGAGGGCGGCTACCACTTCTTCGTGATGGAGCTGGTCGAGGGCAAGTCCCTCCGGGAGCTACTCTCAGAATGGGGTAGCTTCCCGGAAGCTCAGGTCCTGGACACCGCGATCAAGGTCACGTCGGCCCTCGATCATGCCTACAAGAAGGGCGTCATCCATCGCGACATCAAGCCGGGCAACATCCTGATCGACGCACACAACACGGTGAAGCTCACCGACATGGGGCTCGCCAAGGGGCCTGCGGACCTGACGATCACCCGAGAGGGAGCCACTGTCGGCACGCCCCAGTACATCAGTCCGGAGCAGGCTCGCGATCCGCAGAACGTGGATGTGCGCAGCGACCTCTACTCGTTGGGTGCAACCCTTTTCCACATGTGCACGGGTCAACCGCCTTTCCGGGCCGAGACCATAGCCAACGTCATCTTCAAGGTGATAAACGAACGAGCACCGTCGGCCCGCGAGATCAACCCGGAGGTCAGCGAGGAGCTCTCGCTGGTCATCCGGAAGCTCATGGCGAAAGATCCGAACCTGCGCTACCAGACACCCGAGGAGTTGCTCGCCGACCTCCATCGAGTGCAGCGGGCTGAACAGCCCGACGTCAACCTGCGCCAGCTGGAAGCGCTTGACCAGGTGGGCGGCAGGGGCAGACGCTGGGCGATGGTGGCTCTTGGTGTGGCCGGCCTGGCCGCGCTGGTGGTTGTGCTCGTCGTCAACGCCTCGGGCTGGCGGGACAACAACGGTTCCCAGGAAGCCGGGGTCCGGCAGGTCGGCCTCGAGGATGCCTACCGCAGGGATCTGCAGAAGGATCTCGACACGGCGGGGTGGCGGGCGAAGCTCGCAGCCTTGACCAGTCGTGATGTCGTGGCGAACGACTGGCAGCAAGCGATCCTCAGGTCTGCCCGGGCGAAGCTGGAACAACACTTGCGCAGCGAACTCGACGGCTTCCTCGCCCGCCAGGACGTTCCGCTCCGACAGTGGATCCTGGACTGGGGCACGCAGGACCGCTTCTTCAAGGTGGAACTCCAGGAACAGCTCGTGGAGCGCTTTGGGTTGAGGCCCGCGGAGCTGCCTCACAACCTACGGGGTTTCTATGACCAGGGAGTCGCACAGCTGGCTGCCAAGGTGCCCACCTTCGAGAACGAGCGGAACGAGGCCTACCTGACACGGCTGGATCACTGTCACCAGAACCTCAACGTGATCGTTCCGGAGTACCAGCAGCGGTTGCAGGACGACAACTTCTACGGCGCCGAGCAGGCGTTGCGGGAGGCGCTTCGGAGCTTCCGTCGAGACGATCCGCCCGTGGCCGAGATGCCGACGGAACTGCGGGAAGAAGCCGACAGACGTCAGACGACAGTGCTGAGCCGGGAGCTGGATCGCATCCGCGGGGAGGAGCAGCGCATTGCGCAGAAGCTCCGCAGCAGCGCGGAGGTGGTCGTCAGTCAGGTCCGACAGCTGCTGCGGACCGACGCCCAAAGGCCGACCATCGACCCGCGCGAGGCCGACCGCCTGCTGGACACTGCCAGGAAGCGGCTCGTCGCGGCCTTTCCGCCGGAGCACTTCCGCAGCGAGTCGAGTCCATGGCCTGGGGTCGAGGACGAGCTGGATGCTGCCGTCCGCGAGGTTCAACTCGCGTCCACGACCTATGAGCGGGAGCTGAAGCGTCTGGCGCTGAGAGACGCGCTCCGGATTGCTGTTGCCGACGGACGTGCCGGCGATGCATCCTCCTACCTCGACGGTCGTGTCGTCAAGGTCGGCGAACAGCAGCTGGGTCAGTACATCACCCTTTGGCAACACGCCGAGAACGCGCACCAGGCGCTGCTCAAGCGGATCCTTGACCGCAACGGGCCGCGTATCAAGGTGGAGAAGCTCCTTGACAGGACAGAAGCACCCGTAGTGTTGCGCAAGGAACACGACCGGCTCGTGATGAAGGATCGAAACAAGACCGTGTCGCTGGCCGCTGTCAGCCTCCGACCGCTGGAACAACTGGCTGGTGGTGAGGACTTCCGAACACAGTTGACTGCCGACGAGCGGATCGGGCTCGCGGCGTGGTACGTGCTGAGCGGCGACTACGCCGCGGTCTACAGGCTCATCCCGAAGGGGGCCCAGTCAGAGTTCCTCTTCCAGGACCTCAAACCCATGTCGGAGCAGCTGCGGCAGGAGGAGCTCGGACCACAGATGGCCGCCACCCGGTTGCTGGAGAATGCACA
>QJVU01000315.1 GCA_003235605.1 Planctomycetota bacterium
GTAGGGCACGATGCGCGGGTGCTCCCGCATCACCCGGGTCAGCTCTGGCCCTACGGTGTGGGGATAGGCATACATCAGCCTCAGCCAGCACAGGCCCTCGACATCCGCTAGCAGCGGCAGCAGCTCGTGGATCAGGTGCTTGCGTTCCAGGTCCAGCCCCCAAGCGGTGCTGTCCTCGGCCACCACGACCACCTCCTTGACGCCGCTTCGGACCAGGCCCCGCGTCTCCTCCACCAGCACGTCCGCGGGCTTGCTGCGGTTCCTGCCGCGCATCCGCGGGATCGCGCAGAACGTGCACGAGTGGTCGCAGCCCTCGGAAATCCTGAGGTAGGAATAGCTCTTGGGGGTCAGCAGCAGGCGGTTGGTGTCGGAGCGGGCGGCTTTCGGACGACCACCGTCGACGGTTGCGACAAAGCGCCGGGCGCTGCCGTTCACGACGCTGCGCACCACGCCGGGCACACCGGAGTAGTCCGAGATCGGCAGGATCGCGTCAACCTCGGGGATGGCTGTCTCGAGCTCCTTGCCGTAGCGCTGGGTCAGGCACCCGACGGCTACCACCCCCTTGATCACGCCACGCCTCTTCAGCTCGCAGACCCCCAGGATGGTGTCGATCGACTCCTGCTTGGCTGCCTCCACGAAGCCACAAGTGTTGACCACGACCACATCCGCGTCCTCGGGCTCCTCGGTGACGTGGAAACCTTCTTCCACCGCATGTCCTAGGATCACCTCTGAGTCGATCAGGTTGCGTGCGCAACCCAGGCTGATCAACGAAACTCGGATCGCCTCATTCAAGAAGCGGCTACTCGGGTTTGGTCTGCACCACCCACACCTTGGTCACGGCCTCGACGTCGGCGTGCAGGTGGATGGTCACGTCGAAGACACCGATCTCCTTGAGTGGGTGCTCCAGGCGCACCTGCTTCTCATCCACCGGGAGGCCCTTGGCCTTGAGCGAGGCCGCGATCTGGGCTGCGTTCACCGAACCGAAGAGGTGGCCCTCCTCGTTGGCCCGGCCCTCGATCGTCACCGATGTCTCGCTCAGGCTCTGCGCCAACAGCTTGAAGTTCCCGACGCGGGCCAGTTCCTCGGCCCTCGCGCGCTCGCGTTCCCGCTCGATCATCTGCATGTTGGCGTCGCTGACCGTAACGGCGAGACCCCGGGGCAGGAGGTAGTTGCGGGCATAGCCGGGCTTGACGTCGACGACGTCCCCCAACATGCCGAGCCTGTCCACGCTCTGCTTCAGCAAGACTTGCATGATCAGTCCCTCCTGTGGCGCAACTCGCCGGCAGACCCGATGTACGGCAGCAGCCCGATGAACCTGGCCAGCTTGATGGCTCTGGTGAGCCTGCGCTGGTCCTGGCCGGAGAAGCCCGTGCGGCGACGGCTCAGGATCTTGCCGGTAGGGCCGACGAAGGTCGCCAGGTAACCGATGTTCTTGTAGTCCAAGGGTTCGGTGGGCCGGGCCACCCGCTTCGGACGGGTGCCGAACCTGCCGAAGCGGCTGCCACGCCGCGGCCCGCGGCCCCCGCCGCCGGGCCCGCCAAAGCTGTCGTCACTCCCCATGTCATCCACGGCACTCATTCCTTTGCCTCCTGCTGTTGGTCATCGTCCTCGCCCGTCTCGCCGGCTCGCTCCGAGCCGCCTGCAGCCTCGGCTCCCGCCAAGGCCTCCTCCCCAGCCTCCACTGCCTCCACTGCCTCCACTGCCTCCACTGCCGCTTCATCTTCGGGCTCAGCCTCCTCCTCGGCGTCGGCGGAGGGCGGTGGTGGCGCCTGGTAGACGTCTTCCACCGGCACCTGGGACTCGTCGAAGGCCTCTTCCGGCTGGTGGGCTTCCTCCGGGACCTTCTCACAGGTCACGAGGAGGTTCCGCATGACCGACTCGCTCAGCTGCAGCTCTCGCCGGAGCGGTGCGATCATGCCGGGCTTGCCGTTGAAGTACACCAGAAGGTAGGTTCCCCGCTGCTGGTGCTTGATCGGGTAGGAAAGGCGCCTCTCCTCCCAGCGCCGCGCGCTGACGATCTCGGCGCCGTGCTTGGTGAACATGCCGGTGACGTTGTCCTTCAACGCCTGCCAGCCCTGACGCACCTCCCGGTTGTCCAGGAGGCACATGCACTCATAGGTTCGCTTCACGGTTCAAGGGGTCCTGTTGTTGGTTCGGTTGGGTCTGTCCGGTTCGGATCGGGGTTGAACCGCTCCATCAGACCCGGGAGACCTGCGCCCCAAAGCCACTCACAGGTGGCGTCTGCGGCGCGTTCGAGACTGCGACCGAGAACCCCCCGCTCCTCCTTTGCAAAAGGAGCGAGCACGTGGTCCACCGAAGAGGCGGACTGCGGCACACCGATACCGAGACGGAGACGGGGATACTCAGCCGAGCCCAAGGCTGCTTCGATCGAGCGCAGCCCGTTGTGCCCGCCAGGGCTCCCCGCCGGTCGGACACGGATCCGACCCAGCGGTAGGTTCAGGTCATCGACGACGACAAAGAGCGCTTCCGGTCCGAGGTCGCGGCCCAGAACGAAGGGCCCGGCCACTTCGCCGGAGAGGTTGACATAGGTTTGTGGCTTGACCAGCACGAACGGCTCGCCGGTATCGTTCTGGCCAAGGGCGATCCTGGCCCTCACCTTGCCCCCGAACAAACGGGTGCCGTCCGGCGCCCGGCGTTCGAGGCGAGTGAAGGTCAGCCCCAGCCGCTCCGCCACCCGGTCCAGGACCATGAAGCCGACGTTGTGTCGCGTGCCCTCGTACTCTGCGCCGGGGTTGCCGATGCCGAGGACGACACGCTGCCAGTTCATGGGGAGGGTGTTGGCGGCGACGGGGCGGGGGAGGATAGCCGACAACACGGATCTGTCCACAAAACCCTGGCGAAACCGGCCTCACTCCTTCGCAGGCTTGCCCCCGCCCTCGTCCCCGGCGCCACCGCCTTCGGGCCCGGCCTCCCCTTCGCCGGCCTCGCCCTCGACGCCTTCGACGCCCTCGACGGGAGCTACCTCGACCTCCTTGATCTCACCGGTGACGTGGCACACCTGGGTCTCTGGCGGCACCGCCAGCTCGCAGCCCGCGGGCAGCTGCAGCTCGCTGGCCAGGACGTGGTCGTGCAGGTCGAGGTGGTCGACGTTGAGCTCGACGTCCTCCGGGATCGCACCCGGCAGGGACCTGAGCGTGATGCTGTGCAGGTCCTTGATGAAACGGCCACCGTGGGTGATCCCCTTGGGATGGCCGAGGTAGAGCAGCTCCACCTCCACCTCGATCGGCTTCTGCAGGTCGATGCGCTCGAAGTCCACGTGCAGCGGCTCGTCTGTGAGCGTGTCCCACTGCACTTCCTTGAGGTAGCAACCTTGTACCTCGCCGCCCAACTGGAGCTTGTAGACCCGCAGGTGGTGCCGAAGGTGCGTGGCGATCTCGTCGTGGTCGATGGCGATTGGGAGGTTCGCCTTGCCGCCGCCGTAGAGCACGGCAGGTACCCTGTTCTGGTCTCGCAGGCGACGCACCTTGTTGGTGCCGATCTGCTCGCGCTTGTGGACCTGGATCGTTGCGATCTCCATTGCTATGTCCCTCTTTCGGGGTCTGTGGTTTTCTGGAGCAGGAGCGCGGAAGCCTCAGTCGTTGAACAAATGGCTCACGCTCTCGCTGCGGTGGATGCGGTCGATTGCCCGGGCCAGGAGCGGCGCTACGGTGGCAACCTTCAGCCGCTCGAGGCCGTTCGGGTGGGCCGGGATGGTGTCAGTGAAAATGAGCTGCTCCACGGGTGCCTCGTTCAGCTTGCGCACCGCGTCGCCGCAGAGCACGGCGTGAGTAGCCATGATGTAGATCTTGTTGCCACCTTTTTTCTTGAGGATGCGACAGGCATCGGTGAGCGAGCCGCCCGTGCTGACCATGTCGTCTACGACGAACAGGTCGCGGCCCCTGACGTCCCCGACCACGTTCTCCACTACGACCTTGTCGCCGCTCACCCGCCGCTTGTCGACGATCGCGATGTCGGCATGCAGGCTCTTCGCGTAGGCGCGAGCCAGCTTCGTGCCGCCGACATCGGGGGACACGACCACCGGGTTCTCCGCCCCGATCTCCATGACGTGCTCCATGATCACCGGCCGGGCATACAGGTGGTCGGTCGGGATGTCGAAGAAACCCTGTATCTGGGCGGCGTGGAGATCGACAGTCAGCACCCGATCGGCCCCGGCCTTGGTGATCAGGTTGGCTATGAGCTTCGCCGTGATTGGCACCCTTCCCTCGTCCTTGCGGTCCTTGCGGGCATAGCCGAAGTAGGGCAGCACGGCGGTGATGCGGTCTGCGGACGCCCTCCTCAGACAGTCCAGGAACGTGAGCAGCTCCATGATGTTCTCGTTCACCGGCGGGCATGTCGGCTGCACCACGAACACGTCGGCACCGCGCACGTCGCAGTTGATCCGGAGATTGATCTCGCCGTCCGGGAAACGCTCCACCGAGGCCGCACCGAGGGGGACGCCCAGATGACTGCAGATGTCCTTCGCCAGCTGCGGATGGGCTGTGCCGGTGAAGACGCGGATTCGGTCGAGGTTCATCATGGGCCTTGTACCTTGCTTCTCAGTCCTCCTTGACCTGCTCCGCGCGGCGGCGCTTGCGCTCGCTCAGCGACCTGGCCGGGACGCCGACATAGACATCCTTTGCGGGAATCTTCGTGTTCCTGGTCACGATGGCGCCGGCGCCGGTGGTCGAGCCGTCCGCCATCTGCACGGGCGCCACCAGCACGGTCCCGCTGCCGACGAACACCTCGTCGCCGATCACCGTGACGTGCTTGGCCTTGCCGTCGTAGTTGGCGGTGATCGTGCCGGCACCGATGTTGGACCGCCGGCCGATGGTGGCATCCCCCAGGTAGGTGAGGTGCTTGGCCTTGGTGTGGCTGCCGATCACGGTCTTCTTGACCTCCACGAAGTTGCCAACCTCGGCAGCCTCCTCCAGCCGGGTCCCCACCCTGAGGTGGCTGAACGGCCCCACCTCACAGTCGGCCCCGATGCTCACCCCCCTGCGGATGACCGTACAGGGAAGGATGCGGGTGTTCGGCCCGATCGTCACGCCGTGGTCGATGAAGGTCGTCGCGGGGTCCTCGATGATCACGCCATTCTGCAGGTGCTCCACCAGGATGCGCTCCTGCATCACCTGTCTCGCGAGGGCCAGTTCCTCGAGGTCGTTCACCCCCAGTGCCTCCTCGGCCTCGATCAGCGTCAGGGTCTCCACCACTTCCCCCGATTCCAGGAACAGCCCGGGAGTGTCCGTCAGATACAGCTCCCCCTGGGCGTTCTGGGCCGCGAGCTTGTGGAGGA
Source organism: Planctomycetota bacterium (assembly GCA_003235605.1). The sequence continues at coordinate 5,294 of QJVU01000315.1, forward strand.
CGGCCTGCAACCGCCGCCCACAGAAGCAGTAGGTCCCGACGTTGAACTCCTCGATCCAGAGCTGGGCCTCGTCGCAGTCCCTGGCTTCCCGCACGCCCTGGAACTCACCATCGTCGTTCCGCAGGATCCGGCCCATGTCGTGGGGCGGCTCCCGGTAGGCAGTCAGGAGTGCCACCGCAGCATCACCCTGCTGGCGGCGGGCCACCAGCTTTCGGAGCGTGTTGGCGGTGAGCAGCGGCACGTCCCCATAGACCACCAGGACATCCCCCGCAAAGCCCTCGAGGGCCCCCATGCCCACCTGGACCGCGTGACCGGTCCCTCTTGGCTCCCCCTGGTCCACGAACTGGAGGCTCTGTCCCCGGCCTGCGCGCTCCGCCTCCGAGTCCACCACCTTTTGCGCCTGGTGATGCACGACCACCACGGTCCGCTGCGGTCGCAGCTCACCCACGGTGTCCAGCACGGTGCCCAGCAGGGTCCGGCCGCAGAGGGGCAGCAGCACCTTCGGGATCTGCACGTTGGTGCGGGTGCCGAGACCGGCGGCCAGCACGATGACAGCAAGGGGTTGGGACATCGACGATTCGCGGATCAGGGCGCCCCGAGGGCAAGACCCAGGGACCGTGCAGGGTCCTCGGTTTGCTTCAGGTTAGGGCCTCCCGCGCGCAGAAAAAGGCGCAGCATTTTGGGGACCCGGAGGGAGGGGGTCAAGGGCGGCGCCGCCTATCGCAAGACGACCTCGACGTCCCCGGCCCCCTCCTTGGAATCCACGTCCACCTGGGCGTTGCCGTGGCGGTAGGCGCCGGCCTGCTGGACATAGGCGTGGAGCCGGTACTGCAGGCTCATGCGGGGCACCCCCAGGGTGAACCGACCATCCTTGTCGGTGGAGGCCATCCGGCGGCCGACCAGCGCGAAGAACAGGCCATGGGAATTCGGCATCTGCTCGAGGTTCGCAAGCCGGACGGCGTTTCGGCCGTCGGGAAATGGGGACTCCCCGCCGGCGGTCTCGGCTACCAGCCTGGGCATCCGCCCCTGCCACTGGGGAGTGGCACGCAGGGACACTCCCGCCACACCCCTGGCCAGGGAGTCCACCACGCGGCCCCGAATCGCCACCGGCTTGGGCAGCTTCACCTCCAGCCGGGCGATGCTCTGGTCACCGGCCGCCGCGCGGGTCTCGAGGCAGGTGAGCAGGAAGCCCTCACCGGTGTCGATGGATAGACCCAGCCGGGCCGCGCGGGGCAAGAGCAGGCGGACCCTTCCCCGTCTGTCGGCGAGCAACCCAGGGCACTTCTCCCGGTTGCCGATGTTGTTGTTGAGCGCGGTCAGCTGGACGTGCGCCAGCGCGGCGGGAACGCCCATTGCCGTGCGGACCACGAGCTCCACGGGACAAAGCTCTGTCACCAGTATGTTGCGGTGGGCCCCGTCCCTGGTCATGACCTGCGACAGGTCGATGGGAGCAAACACCACCGGGCTGAGCCCCTCGCGCCACGCTGCCGGCAGCGCAGCAATGTGTTCCGGCGCCAGGACCATGGTCAGGTCCGGCGGGTATTCCTTCAGCAGCGAGCCCAGACGAAAGCGACCTGCGGAGTCGGTGTGGAGCAGCTCGGCAAAATCGGCCAGGCTACGGCTGTTCTTCTTGGTGTAGTGCATGGCCGAACCCTGCACGAGCAGCGTCAGACCCGACGCCGGTGTGTCCGGCCTCAGGAGCACCCGCCCCTCGACGTCATGCCCCTGGCCCATGTGCGCGTGGTAGTGGACCTTCTTGTCCGCGTGGGCCTTCTGGAACACTGCGTTCTTGCTCTCACCGTGCTGGCAGGGGGCAACGGCCCGGCCCCTGGCAACGGCGATGAACCGCCCCCAGTTCTGGCGGTCGCTGTCGGGGATCACCACCTCGGCGAAGCCGTCCTTGCCAGTCACCCCGAGGAGGGAAGTGCTGTCTGCCTCCTTCGGGTAGATCCTGGCGCCTTCCACCGGCTTTTCCGTGTCGATGTCCCACACGGCAAAGCCAACCTTGACGGGAGGGGGCAAGCCGAGCTCGACAACCCCGTCGTGCAGAGCCTTCTTCTGGACCAGGAGGATGCCGTGGGGTCCGGTGGCCAGGACCTCCAGGGTGGAACCGCCGATCCGGGGAGGCAGCCTGCACCGGCCATCCTCCCCAATCTCGAGGGCGAGTTCCCGTGGACCGTTGGCATCCACCAGGCGCAGCCGGAGCGGCTTGTACTCGGCCCATTCCTCCAGGCCGGTGATCCGGATTCCGCTGCCCCGGGCAGCCTGCTCTTGCTCCTCCAGGAGGACCGGCACCTGGGGGACCACGTCCGTCTGGACGTTGCTGAGCCTGAGGGTCCCACCCGCACCCTGCTCACCCTGGGCCCAGACCGTGTAGCTGCGACCCTCGAGGATGCGGGCGCGAAACCGCCCCCGTTCGTCGGCTCGGGTCTCCACCCTGTCCGGCCTGCCGATCCGGAAGTTGTCGGGCACCGGCCACGATACCAGGCACACCTTTGCCCCGACCCACGGCTTGCCGTCCTTGTTCCGCACCTCTCCCAGGGCCTTGCCCCGCGGAAGATCCGCCTCCTGGGCCTGGCAGGGGAGAAAGGCGGTCAGCAGGAAGCCTGCCACGCCAACGCCAAGGACTCGCTTCATTGGATCCATGCCATCCTGACTCCCTCGCGGCAGAGTATGCGGAGAGGGCAGCCGGGATGGTAGGGCACCCGGTCTCGGGGGGAGATCCTACCGGTAGGTGATCCGCGGAAGCGCCAGCGCCGCATAGGTCGAATAGGGACCGAGGCCGGTGCTGCTGGCGGGGTTGTAGTGGAACAGCGTCCGTTTCTTCAGGGCCGCCGTGGGATAGGCGGGCACCTCGAAGGAGCGCGCCCGAGTCAGGCTGAACAGCCCCGACGAGGAGTCGGTCCAGGCTCCCTGCACGTGGAACTTGAGCCCTTGCCAGGCCTTCTGATAGGGGATGAGGATCTGGTCGGTGCCGCTGAAGCCCCGACCGCTGGTGTCCGTGGTCCGGGTCATGAGAAGGTAGGGCTTGGAGCCATCCACGTAGAGTCGGTGGCAGCGGGCGCCGATATCCAGGCCTGCAGGGTTGCCACCGCCGAGCCCCAAGACGTGCACAACCGGCTTGTCGGGTGCAGTGTAGTAGCTGTACCAGTAGAGGCGCAGCTTGTCGCGGTAGATGTAGCTCGTGTAGTACACGTGGAACGAGGTGGCCACGCCATAGGTGTACGCCCCGGTGGTCGCGGTCATCGCCGAATCGTTGCAGGTGTTGCTCGACGTGGGCATGTAGGTTCCGGTGCCGGAGATTGCGTCCGGGTTGCTGATGCCGTCGAGGTAGTAGTAGGCGGTGTTGCTGCCAGTCCACGCAGCGGCGTTCGCCAGCGTGCCACCGGAGAACTGGTAGTCCGCGAGCATGTCCTTCCGGCCTGTGTAGATCCAGATCCCGGTGAACGGGAACGCCACGTGTCCCCAGGGTGTCGAGGCGGGCTGGCCGGACACCGTAGGCCAGGTCATCCTGCCCTCGAAAACCCGGGTGGGAGTGCTCAGGTTGTTGTCGTCCCAGGTCAACGACATGTTCTCGACGTCCGTGTCCGACATCTCGAGGGAGACCCGTCTCCAGGACCGCCCGGTGGCGGTCGCCGTAGTGTGGTTGCGGTTGTCCAGGCGGAGGTCGACCTGGCTCATCGTCATCACCCTGCCCCGCAGCTCGCCGTCGGCCATCTGGAAGCGGCCGTCGGCGTAGCGCCCGAAGTAGAAGCACGTGGAGTTGCCGTCCGCGGTCACGTACCCCGGAGGCGAGGTGATCGTGCTCTGGGCGAGGCCGGGCAGGCAGAAAACGAACAGCACGAACGGGGAGATCAGGCCGGCGGCGAGTTTGTGCATGGCAACGCGAGATGTTAGCCACCCCACCTGGGGATCGCCAGGAGACGTTGCCCGAGAGCACCCGGGCAGATGTGTCATGTTGGTACATGGCAACAGGCGGCGGACAGTGCCCGCCGCCTGCTCCCGAACGTTGCACGTCACATCACTTGTAGGTGATCTGGTGTAGCGGCATGTAGTAGAAGGTGTTGGCTACGAAACCGGTGGTGCTGTTCGGAACGTAGTTGATGTAGCACTTCCGCTTGGGTGTGCTGGCAGGTGGCAGCGATGTGGGGGTCTCTGTCATCCGCGCCTGGGAAAGGGAAAATGCCTTGGTCTGGGAGTCCTCCCAGCTCGCCTGCAGGGTGAGCTTGATCCCGGTCAAGGAGGGGCTGCTGTTCAAGAGGTACTGTTGGGTCCAGGAGCCGCTGGCATTCGCCATGCCGTACAGCGGCAGCCACGGCTTGCTGGCATCGAAGTGGAGGCGGTTGCACCGGGCACCGATCTCCACGCCGGTCGGGTCGCCGACAAGAGCCAACGCCAGGGCCACGGGCTTCGACGGCGCGGTGTTGCTGGAGGAGAGGTCCACCCGGAGCTTGTTCTGCCAGGCGACGGTCGAGTAGTCCTTGTTGTAGAAGAACGCCACCACGCCGGCGAAAGCGCCGACGGAACGCGACGAGTCCGTGCACGGCGGCCGGGTCGCGGGGTAGTAGGCCCAGGTCGTGTAGCCCGTGTAGTCGATCAGGGGCACACCATCCAGGTAGTACTCAACCGAGGTCGCGCCCGACCAATTCGCCGCGTTGGCCAGGACGCCACCGCTGAACTGCCAGTCGAAGAGCAGGTCGTTGTTGCCGGTGTAGGCCCAGCTGGTCTTGAACGGGAACTTGAGGCCTCCAAAGAGATCCCCCCAGATCGCAGGCTTGGTGATGGGGTTGCCGGTGATCGTCGGCCACGACACCTTGGCGTTGAACACCTCCGTGGGGTTGCCCTTCACGTTGGACGCAAAGGTGGCGCCGAACTGGCTGTAGTCGGTGTCCGACAGGTTCAGGGTGACGTTGGAGAAGGTACGCCCCATGCCCGTGCTGGCGTCGTGGCTCTGGTAGTCGTGGCGGTAGTTCACGCCGGTCATGGTCAGGGCCTTGCCCCTGAGGTCGCCCTCGGCGATCTGCTGGCGCATGGTGGACCACTGGCCGAAGGCACGGGCGAAGCCGTCGCCTTCGGTAGTGTCGAAGCCCTGGGGAAGAGTAATGGCGCCCTGCGCAAAGGCAGTCGCCCCGAGGGCGAGCATGGTGCTCGCCAGATAGAGCTTGCTCATGAGTGGTTGGAGACGGTTGGGTAGTGAGGGATCCGAGCGGCGGTGCAACGGGGGTAGCCCTTTCGCCCCCTCCAGTTGCACCGGGAGGCCTCAATTCCCCGCGCCCGGTTTTCTTTCAAAGATCCGGTTACCGGCCCAGGAACTCCTTCAGGACCTCGGAGAGGCCCAGGATCGCGCTCTCGCCGTCGCCCTTGAACGACGAGCCGTGCATGGTCGCCAGCGTCGTGGGCTTGAGCGCGGCCAGCCGGCGCAGGGTGTTGTCCGTGTAGGAGGTGTAGGCCATGTCCTTGGCCAACGGTCCGTCCAGGTTGTCGACGATCGCCTGCTTCGCTCGCTCGAGGATGCCGGACCGGGACTCGATCACCGGCTCCATCTCGCCGGGCTGAAAGAACAGATCCGAGCAGAACAGCGTTCCCTCGGTCTCGTCGAAGAACAGGCCCGCGTCCCAACCATGGGGGACGTGAGGGGTCTGAAGGAACCGCAGCCGGTGTCGGCCGATGCTGAAGACCTCGCCGTCGGCAAGGGACCGCGGAGGCCGGTCCGCGAAATCGTTGAGGCTCACCATCACACCGACGGAGCTGCAGACCGCCTGCGCCTGCGGAGCAACGGCGAGCCAGTCGTTGAGCGCGCCACATTCATCGGCCTCGAAGTGACTGAACCCGATCCAACGCAGGTGTGCGGGATCGATGACCGACCTCGCCCCCTCGAGGGTGCTCTCGAACATCCCCCGGAACCCGGTGTGCATCAGGAAGGGCTCGTCGTCCTTGATCAGGAACTGGTTGAACTGGATTCCGAAATCCGGGTGGAACGTCGAGAACCGATAGGTGTCCGCTGCGATCTCTGTAACAGTGCAATGCATGCTGATCCTCCACAGTGTGGTGACCGCCAGGATACAGCACGGAGATCGGATCCTAGCGGTGTCGCAGGAACACTTCCGCCACGAGCACGAGGCCGATCACGATCAACACGGGTCCTCCCCAGCGGCAGAACCGCTTGGCGTTCGCGAGCCGCGACTCCTGCTCCGGCGTCCCGGATCTCAGTGGGATCACTCCAAAGCCAATCAGGGTGCAGACGACGCCAGCCAGCACGGTTATCCCCCGATCGATGAGCTCGGCGGTCAACTGCGACAGCGTCAACATCATCCGCGATTGCTCCCAGGACCGAGGATTGCTCCCAGGACCTCAGTACGCCCCCTTCTTGATCAGGCTCCTTGCGACCACCAGCCGCTGGATCTCGTTCGTCCCCTCGTAGATGCGGTTTACCCGGCTGTCCCGGTACATCCTCTCCACCGCGTACTCCTTCGAGTAGCCGTAGCCGCCGTGCACCTGCACCGCCCGGTCCACGATCCGGTCCAGGTACTCCGAGCAGACGAGCTTCACGATGGCCGACTCCCGTGAGATGGGCATCCCCTGGTCGCACATCCAGGCCGTGCGGTAGAGCATTGACTCCATGGCGTAGATCTCGGCGGCGCTGTCGGCCAGCATCCACTGGATGGCCTGTTGCTCGGCGATCGGTTTCCCGAACGCGATCCTCTCCTGGGAGTAGCGGATCGAGATGTCCAGCGCCTCCTTGGCGGCCCCGAGGCAGTTGGCGCCAAGCGTCAGCCGGCCGCAGTCGAGGGTGGCCATCGCCACCTTGAATCCTGCGCCGACCTCTCCGAGCAGGTTCTTGTTGGGCACCCGTACGCTGTTGCAGCTGATTTCCACGGTCGTCGAGCCGCACTGGCCCATCTTGTCTTCCGGTTTGCCGACCGAGAAACCCTCCGAGTCCGTGTCCACGATGAAGGCGCTGATGCCGCCGCGGGTGCCCTTGCTGCGGTCGTTGGCGGCGAAGACCACGATCACGTCGGCGAAGTCGCCGTTGGTGATCCAGATCTTGTTGCCTTCGAGGATCCAGTCATCACCGTCTTGGGTGGCGGTCATCGCCATGGCGCCGGCGTCGGATCCCGAGTCGGCCTCGGTAAGGGCGTAGGCCGCCCACTTCCGGCCCTCGCACAGGTCCGGAAGGTAGAGCTGCTTCTGTTCCTCGTTGCCGGCAAGGTAGATCGCCTGGGCGCCGATCGACGTGTGTCCGCCGCAGACCACGGCGGTCGAGAAGCAGCCCCGGGTGATCTCCTCCATGAAGATACACAGTCCCATCTCGCCGAAACCGCCGCCACCGTACTCCTCGGGGAAGGGCACTCCCAGAAAGCCCAGGTCCCGGATCTGGTCCAACAGGGCTTTCGGGATCTTCTTCTCCTTGTCGATCTGGGCAGCCAGGGGTTTCACCTCCGCATCGACGAACTCGCGGATGGTGCTGCGCAAGAGCTCCTGTTCTTCGCTGAAGGTGAAGTCCATGGGGAGCAGGGGATCGTGCAGCAGCGGCGGCAGAGGATCAAGGCGCCGGCGCGGACATACCGATGAAACCGAGACGCCATGGGCCATGTCGTCTTCGGTTTCCCCAGAATCGAGCACTTCCACCTGTACAGCAGGGTGCTTCGCAGGTTGAGCGAGCGAGAGCACAAGGTCACCGTCCTGACGCCGGACCCCGTCGCTGTCGAGTTTTTTCACGCACAGGACATGCGGGTCGTGGACATCCAGCCCACCAGACCCCGGCCTAAGGAGACGCTGGTCTCCTCGACGCCGCTGGACGAGTTCGCCCGTATCGACTGCATGCTCCGCGGCCTCTCCATGCCCACGCAGCAGCAGATCCGGTCGGCGCGGAGGCCGTTGGAGCGGGTGCTGAACGGCTTGAGCCTGCTGTTCGAGATCGAGCCGCCGGACCTCATCCACATGCATCAGGGCCGGTCCGGCATGCATCGGTTGCTGCACTTCCTGGCCCGCGGCCATGGCGCACCGGTCCTGCACACCGGCGATGGGCTGTTTCCCAACACGATGCAGTGGGACGCCGAGGGCATCGATGGAGATGCGAGCTTCGTGCGCCACACGGCACAGGACTACCGGCGGCAGGCCCACGACGAAGTGTTCCTGGCCGCCGCGCTGTCCGCGTGGTTGGCCCGTGCCCATCCGCCGCCGCTGGGAAGGTTTGGCGTGAAGCGCCCTGGCCTGCTCATGCGGCTCAAGGCGTGCGCCCAAGCGGCCGCGCGGCGGCAGTGGCGGGGCGCCCTGGGGGCCCTCGATGCCTGGCAGAGCGCCCTGGCCCCTGCCCTGCCGCGCCGGCAGGACCGGCCTGCCCTGCCCAAGGGGCCCTATGTTGCGGTCCTGCTGCAATCGCCGCGCAGCCCGCGGCTGCTCCTGGACGCACCGGGGCTGTTGCGCCACGCCCACCTGATCCAGGTGGCACGGGATGCGACGCGCTGCATTGGCGACGGCATCTCCACGGTCGCGGTGCTCCCCCAGGATCTCGGACACGGCCCTGGGGCCCCGGTGCCCGGACTCGGGGACGATCTGCGAGACCTGGTCTTCCTGCCGGCCAGCGCCGCCAGCCTGGCGGTCAGCACCGCAATGGCGGTCGTCACCATCAACCACCCTCTGGGCCTCTGCGCGATCCTGGCGGGCACGCCGGTGCTGCACCTGGGACGAACCCCTTACGGAGTGCGTGGCGTCGCGCAGCGAAGCTCCCTCGACCTGCTGGCCGAGGACCTGGGCTCGGCCCTGGAGAGGGACAACCCTTCGCTCCGGGGGCGGTTCCTGACGCGGATGCTCAAGAACCACCACCTCTGGTGCGCCGTGCAGCATCCCGACACCAACGGGATTGGCGGCCTCGTCCTGAGGATGGAGCAGATGATGGCGCGACGGCCGACGAACCCGGTGCCGATCCACTACCGCGCCGGACCGGTCTGGCCCCTCTCCGTGCAGCCAAAGCAGCGGGAGTGGGGATAGGCAGACTGAAGCTGCCCTGTCGGGGGGGCCGATAACCCCTCTCAGCTGCGAGCCGCGGCCCCCTGCCCTGCCGATCGCGACCTCCATGCGCATGCGTACTTCGAGAGAAGAGAAGAGTGCTCCGATCCGCAACACCATGCTGGTGTACGGCGCGCCCGCCCTCGGAGAGGCGGAGATCCAAGAGGTGATGGACACCCTCAGGTCTGGCTGGATCGGCACCGGTCCACGCGTGGCCAGGTTCGAGCAGGACTTTGCCCGCTACAAAGGGGTGGCCTCGGCGGTGGCGGTCAGCTCCTGCACGGCGGCGCTGATGCTGAGCCTCAGGGCGGCAGGGATCGGACCCGGGGACGAGGTGATCACCACCCCGCTCACGTTCTGCGCCACCGCCAATGCGATCCTCCACGCCGGGGCCACTCCGGTGCTGGCGGACGTGGATCCGGAGACGATGAACATCGATCCGGGACAGATCGCGAAACAGATTACTCGCAAGACCAAGGCGATCCTGCCGGTGCATCTGGGCGGGCGTCCCTGCGAGATGGACCCGATCCTGGAGCTGGCCAAGGAGCATGGACTGCTGGTCATCGAGGACTGCGCCCACGCCATCGAGACCGAGTATCACGGTCGCACCGCCGGGACCATGGGCGACTACGGCTGTTTCTCCTTCTACGTGACCAAGAACGTGGTCACAGGGGAAGGTGGAATGGTGCTGGCCAGGGAAGCGGAGGCGCTGTCCCGGATCAAGGTGCTGGCCTTGCACGGCATGAGCAAGGATGCCTGGAAGCGCTTCAGTGACGAAGGCTACCAGCACTACTTCGTCCAGGACGCCGGGTTCAAGCACAACATGATGGATCTGCAGGCCGCGCTCGGCATCCACCAACTTGCGCGGGTGGAGTCCAACTGGTGGCTCAGGCACCAGGTATGGACGCGCTACCAGGCAGCGTTCGCGAACCTTCCCCTGGTCCTTCCCAAGGAGCCGGCGGCCGGCACCCGCC
>QJVU01000461.1 GCA_003235605.1 Planctomycetota bacterium
TGTGGCTTGTAGAACAGCGCGCCGGCACCCAGTTCGATCGGCAACACTCGCACACGGGCTCCTGCCAGGCCGATGCCGATACCCCCGAGGGGCCAGACATCGAAGGAGAAGATCTCACCCGCGCGGCCTTCGCCCCAGAGCAGGCCCAGCCGGACGATGGTGCCATCCCACTCGTCGAAACCGGAGTAGCCGACGTAGGCAGAGCCCACACCGGAGGCCTTCAGGGAGGGGTCGTCCTCCGCACTCAGCTTGAAGCTGATGCAACCGGGGAGCAGAAGCACAAGGGACAGAGTTGCAAGCGCGGAGAGACGTCTCATGTCAGATGGCTCGGGGAGGGGAAGGAATAGGGCCGGGTTCTGGATACGGCAAGTGCAGCTGCCCTACGAGAGGGTGGCCGAGCAATTCGCGGGCCGGTTGCAGAATCCCTCTACCGGGCGCGCGGCAGGGCCAGCGTCCCGGCCCATCCCCGGACCCTTGTGCCCAACTCCTGCCGCCGATCCGAAACGACTTCTGATGGAACGTATTCTTTGGCCAGGCCTTGGAGGAGGGTCCGCAGCGCCCCCGTCTGGTTGTGCGCCCGTACCTGGTCCAGCGTCCACAGTACCAGCTTGTCGGCATAGGGCTTGCCCATCAGCTTGGCCCAGGCAGCTCGCTCCAGCAGGGGTTTCAACTCGCTGGACCAGTTGATCTGGCGGCCGCGGATCCTGCCAAGCTCCCTGGCAAGGATCACGCCCTGCTCACGCTCGAGAACCAGAGCCCGGGCACCGATGCGATCCCGGGTGAACGCTGTCGTGAACCCGTTGCCGGTGTCCCCCAGGCGGCTCATCGCCACCTCCCAACAGGGGTGTTCCACATCCACGGCCACCTCGTGGAGCAGCAGGTTGGCCGCGGGGTGCTCCGAATACGACAGGGCCAGTAGGGCATGCTGCCGGTCTTCCGTGCGTCCATCGTCCTTGGCAAAGGCGGCAAGGAGCTGATGGAAGGGCACCTTGCCGGCGGGGAACCTCGTGAACGTCAGGAACGCCGCCTGTCGCACCCGATCGTGAGGATGATGCGTCAGCCTGAGAACCTTGCCCCGATAGGGCTCTTCCCAAAGCGACCCCGACACAACCCCTGCCAGGCCCCGGAGCACTTGGTGCAGGTAGCGTCCGCTCCGCCTCGCCCTCGGCAAGTCGGCCAGCTCCGGCAGATCCTTCGGCGCGTCCAGATAGGGCAGGACCAGGGTGACCGGGTCAAGGGGGGGAAGTGCTCTTCCAGGGTCGCCGGGCGTGAGTCCCTGCTGCTGCAGGCTCTTGAAGATCACGAGCAGCCTCTGGGCCGCGGATCCTGCCTTGGGGTACTTCTGCAGCCAACCCCACACCTCCGCTGGACGCGCCAGGAGCGTCTGTTCCGCGGCGGACTTGTTGTGGCTGTCACCGCTCTTGAGGTTCCAGAGAGCCGTTCGCATCCACTGGGGCGCGTTTTCTTCCGCCAGGGCCTGGCCGGGGCTACCCTTGCTGAACGGGTCGTTCCAGCCGCCGAAGACCGCCATCCATTCGAGCAGCTCGAACTCTCTGGCGCCGCGGAGCCACGACACCCACGCTTCCTGCGACACGCCTCGTTGCAGGCTGCTCTGGTAGGCCACCCACTTAGCCTCGAGGTCCAGGGACTGCCACCGATCAACCTCAACCCCGGCAGGTGATCTCGCCTGCGGACGCGAGGCCTGCGCCCCGAGCACCGTGGCCAGCACCAGGATCGTTCCCGGCAGCCTCATTGCCGGAGGTCGTGCCCGCCGAGGCTATCCACCGAGACGATCCGGCCTGTGCGGCCCAGTAGGCGGGTCCGTATCCGCAACCGCGGCACTCCCTTGACCTCCAGGAAGGTCTCGTGTTCCCCATCGGACAGCGGGACACCGCGCCCGTGTACTTCGAGGAGATGCTCGCGCTCGCTCCAAGCGTGCAGCAGCAGCCTGCCGTTCGGGTCGACATGTCGCTCGGGGATTCGCCCCCACCTGCCAGGGAAGCAGGTGCCGAAGTGTTTGGTGTTGCTCCCTGAGCACCGGGTCAGGATCTTGAGCTGTCCCGCAGCGAGAGTCTTCTCCAGCTCTCGGGACGTGATGTGGTTGGCGCCGCGCAAGCCCCGGTAGCCCGGAACCGGATCCACGTTGGGTGATTCCGCGCTTGCGGTCACCCAGACCCGGGTCTTGCTTCCGGTCCGCCGCAGTCGGACGTGGATGCCCGCGAGGACGCGGTTGGTCTGCTCGTCCTCGAGGTAGTCAGCAAACCTCTCGTCGAGGATCTCCGCAGCGGGCGGCCGGGGAAGGCAGAGCAGGGCACCCACGGCGAGAAGGAGGGTCAAGACTCTCATTGGCCCCACAACATACCGGGCCTACGGAAGCTCCCGTCAATGCGACGGATCCCTGAGCCACGCCAGATCCGTGTTGCCACCGCTTAGCACCACGCCGATACGCCGCCCGCGGAGGGCCTCGCCCAGTTTCCGTAGCGCCGCCAGGCAGACACCGGCCGAGGGCTCCACCACGATCTTCATGCGCTGGAGGTGAAACAAGCACGCCTGCACGATGGCTGCCTCGCCAACGGTGGTCACGCGCACCCCATGTTCCCGGAGGATCTCGAAGTTGAGTTCACCCAGTCCCGTCAGGAGGCCATCGGCCAGGGTCCTCGGGTTGTCCACCCCCGGGTAGCGAACGCCATCCCGCAGCGAGCGGAAGGCGTCGTCCACCGAGTCCGGCTCCGCGCCCCACACCTCCATCCGTGGATCCACACCATGCGCCGCCACAGCCGTACCGGCAAGCAGGCCGCCACCTCCCACGGGAGCAATGACCATCTCCAGGCCGTCGACATCCTCCATCAGTTCCAACGTCGCAGTGCCCTGGCCAGCAATGATATGGGGGTTGTCGTAGGGCTCGATCATCACCGCACCGGTCCGCTGCATCTCGGCGGCGGCTACCCGTTCCCGTTCCGCCTGCTCCGACTCGATGATTCGGGCGCCGTATCCCCTCACCGCTGCTTTCTTGATCTGCGCCGAGGTTGCAGGCATCACGACTGTGCAGGGTACTCCCCGGATGCCGGCGGCATAGGCCAGCGCCGCAGCATGGTTCCCCGACGAATGGGCGATCACGCCTTTCCTGGCCTCGGCGTCCGAGAGCGACAGCACGGCATTGGTTGCTCCCCGAACCTTGAAGGCACCGACCTTCTGGAGGTTTTCGCACTTGAAGAAGATCTCGGCACCGAGCTCCCGGTCAAGAGTGGCCGACGTCATCACCGGCGTACGGTGAACGTGGGGCGCGATGCGCCGGGCTGCCTCCCGCACATCCTCGATGGACACCGTCATGCGGCTACACGGGCAGGATCTTGACCTTCTTGCCTTTGCGTTCGACGTTGAAGCGCTTGTTGCCGATGGGAAGGCCCAGCAGCTTGAAGTCCGGCATGTCGTCAATCACCGGGTCCATCTGCACCTCACCGAACCGCACTGCGAATCCGCACCCGACCCGGAAAACGTTGTCCAGCGTGAACGAGTGCAGGAGCCAGTCAGTGCCCTGGAACCGCGATGGACGACCCTGCACAGGGTGGTAGTGCAGGAAGGTGCGGGGCTCCTCCACGCCGTCCAACTCTCCTGACAGCATGGTGATGGTCCGTCGGAAAAGCTCGCCCAGGAGCTTCTGAGCCTTCTTGTTTCCACGCTCGGCGACATGGGTCAGGGCCTCCATGATGTGGGAGTTGACCATCGGCCACGTGCGGCCGTTGCTGGGGTTGTCCCGACGAGTTCCCTTCCACTGCGAGTCCGGGTTGTAGTAGGGGTCGTCCGCCGACAGAGTCGGCACGGGAAACTTGGTCCAGAACTGCTTCCGGTCACCGAGGGTCTGCAGCATCTTCTCCACTTGCGCAGGCTTGGCGATGTCGGTGCCCATTGGGTAGAAGCCAACGGCAGCCTTTACACCGGTCCGTCGACGGCTCTTGGGATCGATGTCCATGAAGATGCCGTTCTTCTCGTCCCACATCCGTTTCTGGATGACGTCCCGGATCACCTCCTGCTCGGCCAGGAAGCGGTTGGCCATGGACTTCTCCTGCAACTCGTCGGCGACCTGGTGCAGGAACTTCACCAGCCTGTACCGGAACACGCTCACGTCGACCCCCTTGAGACGGAATTGCTCCTCCGACTCGGTGGCGCGGTCAGCCTTCTCGGAAATCACGGTGAAGCGCCTGGACAGCTCTTGGCCGGCCTCGAACTGGTTGACGATGTCCGTGAGACCGCTCCCCTCGGGGTCCCGGTTGTTGGCCAGCCATTTTACGTAGCGCTGCATGCCCATGAGCACTGCGCGCTTCGTTGCCCGGTCAGGGTGCATCGCATCCAGTGCCTCGAACCCCCCACCCCAGTCCGCATGAAAAAAGTCGTTGTTGCTGAGGCTCGTAAGGCTGATCTGGCCGGGCACGACGCCGCTCTGGCGGATGTTCTCGAAGAACACCCGCACCACCCCCCGGGCATAGCTGGGATCGGTCAGCCAGCGGGCTTCGCGCATCACGGCCGGCGCGGAGAATGCATGCGGCCGGTGAAAGCGTCCGGCGCCTTCGCAAATCGCCGGACTCGTCATGAACCCTACACCGTTGGGAATCCGCAACAGGTGCAGGCTCTCGAAGCGGTGCCTGACGATCATCTCCAGCCCCTTGTCCTCGCAACTGAAGCGGGGCACTTTCTCGATGAACGACAGGTA
>QJVU01000442.1 GCA_003235605.1 Planctomycetota bacterium
ATGACCTTGCGGGCCTCCGCGCCGGCGCCGGTGGCAATCAGCAGCGGCACGAAGCCCAGCAGGCCCGACGCCGCTGTCATCAGGATCGGCCGGAACCGGTCCTTGGCACCGTCCAGGGCCGCCTCCAGGGCGCTCTGCCCCTGCTCCCGCCGGGCCTTGGCAAACTCCACGATCAGGATGGCGTTCTTGGCGGCCAGACCGATCAGCATCACGAGGCCGATCTGCGCAAACACGTTGTTCAGGTAGGACTCGCTGAAGATCCGCGCAATGAACAGAGCCCCAAAGGCACCCAGCACAGCGAAAGGCGTCCCCAGCAGCACCGAGCATGGCAGCGACCAGCTCTCGTAGAGCGCGGCCAGGATCAGGAACACGAACACCATGGCCAGGGCGAAGGTCTGGGCAGCGGAGCCCGCCGAGGCTTTCTCCTGGTAGGACATGTTGGCCCAGGCATAGGAGATCTCCGGCGGCAGCACCTCTGCGGCTACCTCCTCGAGGGCCGCGAGCGCATCATCCGAGCTGTAGCCCGGCGCCGGCCCGCCGCCGATCTCGACGGCGCGGAAGAGGTTGAAGCGGTTGGTGTACTGCGGACCCGCCGTCTGGGACACGCCGGTCAGCGTCGTTAGCGGGATGCGTTGGCCCTCCTTGCCGCGCACGAAGAAGAACCGCAGCTGGTCCGCCTGCTGGCGGTATTCGGGTTCGGCCTGGATGTAGACCTTGTAAAGGCGGCCAAAGCGGTTGAAGTCGTTGATGTAGGAACCGCCCAGGAACGCCCCCAGGGTCTGGTTGACGTCTTGGAGATCGAGCCCCAGCTTCAAGATCTTGTCCCGGTCCATGTCCACGAACACCTGGGGCACGGCGGCACGGAACGTGGTGAAGGCCCGGGCTATCTCAGGACGCTCCTTGGCCGCGGCCATGAACTTCTGGGCTTCTCGCGCCAGGAACTCCGGGGTGCCGCCGCTGCGGTCCTGGAGCTGCATCGTGAAGCCAGCCGACGTGCCCAGCCCTGGTATCGGCGGTGGGCCAAAGGCCAGGACCAGGCCCTCCGGGATCTCCTCGAACGCTTCGTTGAGTCGGCGGACGATCTGGTTCGCCACCTGGGTTTGATCTCGTTCCTCCCATGGCTTCAGCGAGACGAAGAAGAAGCCGGTGTTCGGAGCGTAGGAGCGCGCCAGCATGCTGTAGCCGACGATCGTGGTGGTGAACTCGACGCCGGGCGTGGCTTTCAGAATCTCTTCCGCTCGCCTGCAGACGGCGTCGGTGCGCTGCAATGAGGCAGCATCGGGAAGCTGTGCGTTGACGATCAGGTAACCCTGGTCCTCCTCGGGGACAAAGCCCGTGGGCACTCCTGCCCCGAGCAACACCGCCCCAGCCAGGATCAGGCCCACCAACACGGTGCTTCGCAGCAACCGCCGGGCAAAGAAGTCCGCCATGCTGACGTAGCCACGGGTGGTTCTCCCCAACACGCGATTGAACACACCAAAGCCCCGGGCCAGGAGTCCCCTGCTCTCCTTGGCGGGCCTCAGCAGGAGCGCTGCCAGCGCCGGGCTGAGGCTCAGGGCGTTGATGGTCGAGACCCCGACTGAAACGGCAATCGTGATCGCAAACTGCTGGTAGAGCCGTCCCGTGATTCCACCCATGAAACCCACCGGCACGAACACTGCCATCAGGATCAAGGAGGTCGCGATGACTGGTCCGCCCACCTCCTGCATGGCCTTCACCGTCGCGTCGCGCGGAGACATCCCCTTTTCGATGTGCACCGTCACCGCTTCCACGATCACGATGGCGTCATCCACCAGCGTGCCAACAGCCAGCACCAGGCCCAGCAGCGACAACACGTTGATGGAGAAGCCGAGCAGTGGAAAGAACGCGAACGTGCCCACCAGAGCGACAGGGATCGCCAGCAGCGGGATCAGCGTGGCCCGCCAACTCTGCAGGAACAGGAACACGATCAGTATCACCAGAACCAGGCACTGACCGAGGGTGACGATGATCTCCTCGATGCCGGCCCGCACGGCAGCGGTGGTGTCGAGAGCAATCCGGTACTCGAGGTCGTTGGGCAGCCTCGACTCCACCCGCTTCATCAACGCCCGGATCTGGTCAGCCACGGCGAGGCCGTTGGCATCCGGCAGCTGGTAGATGGCGATGGCAGCACAGTCCTGACCGTTCATGCGGCCCCACGAGTCGTAGAGCTGGCTGCCCAGCTCTACGCGGGCCACGTCCTTGATGCGCACCTGGGAGCCGTCCGGGTTGGAGCGCAGGACCACTTCAGCAAACTCCTTCGCCGTGGAGAGCCGGCCCTTGGTCCTCACCGTGTAGGTGAACTCGGTGTGTGGCGGTGCCGGCTCGCCTCCCAGCTGTCCGCCCGGGGTGATCACGTTCTGTTCCTTGATGGACCGGATCACGTCGGGAACCGTCAGGCCAAGCCGGGCCAGGCGGTCCGGCTTGACCCAGATCCTCATGGCGTAGTCGCTGCCGCCAAACAGGGTGACCTGCCCCACCCCCTGGATGCGGGACATCTCGTCCACCAGGTTGATGTTGGCGTAGTTGCTCAGGAACTTGCTGTCGAAGGTGCCCTCCGGCGAGACCAGGTCCACCACCATGAGCGGGAAGGCCAGCGCCTTCTTGACGGTCACGCCGAACTTCTTGACGTCCTCCGGCAGCGTGGCCATCGCTTCCGAGAGGCGGTTCTGCACCAGGACGTTGGCCATGTCCAAGTCGGTGCCGACTTCGAAGGACACCCGCAGGCTGAGGGTGCCGTCGCTGGCGTTGGTCGAGCGCATGTAGATCATGTCCTCGACGCCGTTGACCTTCTGCTCGACGGGCGTTGCCACCGACTCCTCCACGTCGACGGCGCTGGCCCCGATGTAGGTGGTCCTGATCTCCACCTCCGGGGGCGTGATGTCCGGGTACTGGGCCATGGGCAGACCCTGCATGGAGATCGCCCCCACGATGACGATCACGATCGAGATCACCATCGCAAAGACCGGACGGTGGGCGAAGTAGGTCACTTCTCAGTTGCCGGTGCTACCGGCTCTACAGTCATCCCCGGCCGCACCCGGTGCAGGCCAGAAACGACGACTCTCTCCTTGGGCTTGACCCCCTCCTCGATCAGCCAGAGATCCTCGACACGGACCCCGACCTTCACGTTGCGGTTCTCGATCTTGTTTTCCGGCGCCACCACGTACACCTGGTAGGTGCCCTGCAGCTCTCGCACTGCGCGCTGCGGCACCAGGGTGGCATTCTTCTTGACCTCGACCGTGGCCCGCACCCGGGCGAACTGTCCGGGGCGGAGCTTGTGGAGCTTTTGCTTCTTGCCTTCTTCGTTCACGACCTCGAGCGCGGGGTTCGGAAAGGTGGCTTCGATCAAGATGGTTCCCGTCTTGGCGTCGATCTCCCGGCCGGCAAAGACAAACGTGCCGAGGCTAGGGTAGCGCGACCCATCGGCCAGGAACAACTCCAGCTTGGCGTTCTTCCCACGCCCCTCGCCACGCCTCTCGCCCGATGCCTCGGCGGCCTGCGCCCTGCCAATCAGCGACAACCAGTCCTGTTCGCTGATCGAGAACCTCACCTTGATGGGATCCAGCTTGGAGACGGTGTTCAGGACGATCGGGTTCGGGTAACGGCCGACGTAGTCCGACTCATAGGCCTGCGACACGCCGATGAGACCATCGATGGGCGCGGGGATCTGGCAGTAGCCGAGGTTGATCTCGGCGTTCTTCACGATGGCCTCCGCCGCCGACACCAAGCCCTTCGAGGCCTCGAACTCGGCAACCGCGTTGTCCAGGGTGCGCTGGCTGAGGGCGTCGATCTTGACCAGTGGGCGCACCCGCTTCAGCTCGCTCTCGGCGCGAACGAACCCGGCCCTGGCCTCGGCCAGCTGGCCCTGAGCTTCACGCAACTTGGCCTCGAACGGGGCCGGATCGATGGAGTAGAGCAGCTCCCCTTTCTTGACGTACTTGCCTTCTTCGAAGTACATCTTCTCCAGGACGCCGTCCACCCTTGCCCGAACCTGGATGTCCAGATCACCGGCGGTCTCCCCCACGGCCTCCAGGTAGACCGGCACGTCCTTGGTGATGACCTCCACGACCGGAACCTGGGGTGGGGGCGGTGGTGGTGGTTGCTCCCTGCTGTTGCAGGCGGCGAGCAGCAGGGTGGTAGCCAGGAGAGAGAGCTGTGGTGTGTTCATGGCTTGTTCGTATCGCTCTCCCCCGCGAGCAGGACCAAGGGTAACGCAGCCCCCCGCCGGAGCAAGCTACCGGGATCGGCGGGCACCCAGAATGCTACCTACAAAGAGGTAGACCGAGTCGTTGCCCCCCTCTGCCTTCCCGTAGCCCAGATACACCGCTCCCATCGGGGAATCCACGCCCAGCCACGCGCTCCCCGCAACGATCAGGTCCTCGCCGATGTCGTCGCGATCGTTCCAGGCATTGCCGGTCTCGATCGACCCGCCCAGGTACACGGGCATGCCCAGCGTCACCGCGCGTTCACCGAAGATCTGCCGATAGAGGGTCAGCGCCACCCGACCGGCGTGCTGGCCGCTCAGCTCGTTCTCCGCAAAGCCGGACAGGTTCAGGAAACCACCCACGCTGGACCGGTTCCAGGGCGGGCGGTCGCCGTCGGTCACGGTCTGGTACCTGGCCCCCAGGACTGCGGTGGTCTTGCCCCAGGTCACTGCCTGGCCTGCCGAGGCATCGATGGCCTGGTACTCGTCGTCGGCTCCCATCTCCTCGTTGGCCCAGAACCAGTCGATACGGGCGATGGACCCGCTGCTGGGGAAGTTGGGGTCGTCCAGGGTGTCGATGGCAAACCTGGCGCGCAGGCCCGCGTCGTGGAAGTGGAAACCCTTGATGGGCACGGCAGAGATCTTGGGATCGACCTTGCCCCATTGCCGGCCGACGCCGAAACGGAGCTCACCCCAGTTGCCCAGCTGGCGCCCCACGTCGAGTCCCAGCTGCCACTCCTCCACCCGGAATTCCGCCACCTGGGTGGTGCCGATGAACCCTTTGGCATTGAAGCGCCCGAACAAGCCCTCCGGCGCGATGAAGTATCGGCCGGCCGGGTCCAACGGCTGGTAGAACTCGCTGCGGATGCCCCCGACCTCGCCGATGCGGACCTCGTTCCGCCACTCGGCGCCGAGGCTGTTGAGCTCCCGCATGGTGTACTGGAGCCCGATCACGTACTCGTTCTCGCCGTCCAGGTCGTCGAAAAGGCTCAATCCGAAGCGGATGTAGTTGGGCCCCCACGACTTGCCCCTTGCCCGAATCTGCAGCTCTGTGCCCCCCTCCACCTCCCTGAGGTGGAAGGTCACCAGCTCGAAGTCCTCCAGCCCGTAGATCCGCTCCAGGTCTTTCTGCAGCACGTCCAGATCGAGCACCTTCCCAGCGCGGGTGTGCATGTTGGCGCGGATCACGTCGACGCTCAGATCCGACGTGCTGATGATACGAATGTCGGAGATCAGCGGCAGCTTCTCCGGCTGCCGCCGCTGATGCTTCAGGTACTCTGTCCACTCCTCCTCGGAGACCGAGTACGCCTTCAGCTTTTCGGCCAGCGCCCGGGCCGCCGCTTCGCCGATGTCAATCGCCTGCGCCGATCGATCGAACTGGGTCACCGACATGTCACCCAGGTCCGGCCGGATCAACACGTCCTTGTCCGTGAGCAGGGCCACCTGCTCATCGACGTTCTTCTTCATCAGGATGCCGACCATCTGGCTGGTGACGTTCAGCACCGAGGCAATATCCTCAGCAGCCATCAGCGGCGTGCCCACATCCACCGCGATGACCACGTCGGCTCCCATTGCTTTCACCACGCTGATCGGCACGTTGGCGACGATGCCGCCATCGATCAGCTCACGACCTCCAATCGTGACCGGCCGGAAGGCGCCGGGAAACGCCATGCTGGCCCGCATCGCCTCCACCAGCTCCCCGGAGTCCAGGACCACCATCTCGCCGGTGCCGATGTCCGCGGCCACCGCCCGGTAGGGAATCGCAAGCTCGTCGAAGTCCTTGATCTTGTAGGCGTCCAACACCAGCCGCTTGAACACGATGTCGATGTTCTGGCCCTGCACCACGCCCTTCTTCAGCTTGATCCCGGTTCCGAAGCCATAGCCCAGCTCCACGTCGAACAGGAAGGTGAGGTCGTCCTCCTTGCGGCGGAAAGCCTTGTCCTGCCGTTGGGTCTCGTCCTGGAGGATGTAGTTCCAGTTGTCCTTCACCAGCTCCCGGCGCATCCGAGCGGGTGAGTGCCCGTAGGCATAGGCGGCGCCCACGATCGACCCCATGCTCGTGCCGGCTATGCAGTAGACCGGGATCCGAAGCTCCTCGAGGACCTTGATCACCCCCGCATGGGCACAGCCCCGCGCCCCGCCTCCCCCGAGCACCAGACCGATCTTGGGCCGCTTCGGCCCCTTGTCCACCGCTACCTGCCCGAGCAGCGGCCTCGACAAGGGCGCCCACAGGCCCAGGAACACGAGAACCGCGGCGAAGGTCGCCAGAGATCGTGGTTTCTTTCTCAGTCGCATGGACGATGGACCAACACCGGCCCGAATCCTATCCGCGCGACCAGAGCCGCGGAAGCAAGACGAGGCTGCGCCTTTGGGGCGGCACCTCACCTCGCGGGCGGCCAAAGGGCCAAGAAACCGTCCCGGTTCCCCTTGCACCCCAAGGGCCCCGGGACTACCTTCCGCGGCCCGATCATCCTGACCCCGATTTCAGAAGACCTTGGCCAAGACCTCCCAGCTCGAAAGAAACAGCCGCAGGCGACGCATGGTCGCGAAGTACGCCGAGCGTCGCCGGGCTCTGAAGGAAGTCCTCGAGGACACAAAGAGCAGCGACGAGCAGAAGGACGATGCTCGCGCCCGACTCGCAGCCCTGCCCCGCGACTCCAACCCCAATCGGATCCGCAACCGATGTCTTCTGAGCGGCCGGCCCAGGGCCAACTACCGCAAGTTCGGTGTGTCCCGCATTGTCTTTCGGGAGCTGGCGCTTCTCGGTGAGATCCCCGGGGTCCGGAAGGCGAGCTGGTAGCAGCAGCAGCGGCGGCAAGGAGCTGGCCTCCCCCACTGCGCCTCTCTATCATCTTCCGCACATCCTGCACAAGGGAGGTCGCTCATGGAGCGCTGGATTGTGGAGGGCATCCGTCCAGGGGCCGGGGGCTGGGATGCCCGGGTGGAGTTGGTCGAGGCCGGAGACAGGGCGAAGGCCCTGGCTCTGGTGAACCGCATGGGCCGCATGCAGGGCTTTCAGGTGAGTGCCCGGCCGGCCCGGCCCGGGGACGAGCCTGCAGCCCTGGAACGCCAGCTCACCGCCGCGGCGCGGGACGCGGCGGAGGAGTTGGACCGCCTCGTCAACCTCACCGCCCGGGAGCTGGGGTTGAGCCACCACGACCCGGGGGCCAATGACCGATGAGCAGCGTCGATGACCCTCGTTGAGGGGCACCGTCTCCGCGGCCTGCTCCTGGTTCTGCTGCCCGCGCTGCCGCCGGCTGCTTGTACGAACTTCCACGTCGTGGAGCCGGGACGCTTCTACCGCTCCGCGCAGGTGAACCGCTATCAGCTGGAGCAGTGGATCGACAGGTACGATCTCAAGACCGTGGTCAGCCTGCGCGGCGGCAGCTCCGGCCACCCGGGTCTCGAGGCGAGCCGCAGCGCCGCCGCGAACAAGGGGATACGGTTCGTCCAGCACCGGCTCCGGGCCCGCCGCTATCCCACCAAGGCAGAGCTCTTGGGGCTGTGGAAGGTCTTCGCCGAAGGCGAGTACCCGATGCTGGTGCACTGCGAGAGCGGTGTGGACCGCTCCGGCCTGGCCAGCGGCCTCTACCTGCTGTGGCGCACGAATGACCTGGACAAGGCCGAAGGGCAGCTCGACTTCTTGCCCTACTGGCACACGGGCTGGTTCGGCTCCTACAAACTGGACCGGGTGTTCGAGATGTACCGGCCGTTCCACGGCAAGCTCAGCTTTCCAGAGTGGGTGGAGAGGGAGTACCGGATTCCGGATCCGGTCGCGGACCCGGTTCCGACAGCCATGGAGCAGGGCTGACAGGGATGACCCGCTGCGCCCACGGGCAGGGCGACGGGGTCTGTCTCGAGCCTTACTGGATCCTGATCAGGCCGCCCTGGGTGGTCGTGAAGCTCCCAAGGGTGGGATCGTCCACGGCCCACTGCGTGAAGACCTCCACCCCGCTCAGGTTGCTGTTGTTGGGGATCCCTGCCGGGAAGCTGGCCTTGCCCACCGTCATGGTGCGGAAGAACGCGAACAGGATGTTGGTCTCCTCCCAGCAGTTGACGGCCGTGGTCAGCCCCAGGGAGGACAGGTTCACCGGCAGGCGCGTCGCATTGTCGAGGCGGTTGCTGGTGCCGAGGACCAGGAGCGCCTGCTTGCCGTTGGTTGGGCCACCGCTGAGATCGATCTGGAACGTGGTGTTGCCCGGTTTGGCCCCCCCACCGCTGCTGCCGATGATGGGAAAGACGCCACCGGTGCCGGCACAGGCCCTTCCGTACGGCAGCAGGTCACCGTTGTAGAACAGCTTCAGGACGTAGCCGCCGTTGCTCACCGAGGAGCCTGCGTGGCTGGCCGGCGGATCGTTGGTCGTGCACGCACTCTTGGCCGGGAACACATAACGCATGCTGGCATCGGAGGTGAAGTCCATTCCCGTACCATTGCCACCGCCACAGCCGGTGTTGAACTCATAGCCGTTGTTCTGGGGGAACAGGTCCACGACCAACGGCCCGGTGCGAAGGAACAAGAACGGGGTCGAGAACGGCACTACGACGTTGAACTCCAGCGGGGCGGCCGAGTTCAACTTGTACAAGTCCATCTTGCCGCGAAAAACGGTCGTCAGATCCTTGCCGTGGTTGCTGGAGTACGTCGTGCTCACGGTGCTGAGGGTGTTCGGGCTCGACGAAAGCTGCACCCGCAACTCCTGCCAAGCGCGCTCCCGGACATTCACCAACGTCGTAGCGGTACGGGAACGAAACGCCAGGCCGGTGATCTGGCCTACGCTCACCTGGGCGGCGTCAATGAGCTGTTGGTGCCGGATGTAGTTGGCGTAGCTGAAGGGAGTGGCGTAGGCCGAGCCGCCAGATTTCGTGCTGAAGGCGTTGGGAACCACCACGGACTGTGCGAGCAGCGCCGTGGTGAACAGGCCCGGGACCAGAAGGGCCAGAGTGCATTGCTTGAGGATGTTCATCGTGTGTGGGGTCGAGAAAGGCAAAGCCGGGGAAGGGGCTTGGTAGGGCATGGGGCAGTATAGTCATCGACCGGCGACCGGTTTGGTGGATATGGCCAGGGTCCTGGCGCAACTCCTGGATACCCTCGAACGCACCCATGGAAGGGTGCCCGCCGGCGGACCCGTACCTACGCACAGGGACCCTCTTGCGTGGGTACTGTGGGAGAACGTTGCCTATCTCGTGAACGACGGCCGCCGGGCCAGGGCATTCGCGACCCTGAAGAAGCGCATCGGAGTCTCTGCCTCCGCAATCGCCGGCGCCTCGGACGAGGACCTGCTGGCGATCAGCGAGTTGGGCGGCATGCATCCCAATGCCCGGGTGGCGAAGCTCCGCAAGATTGCCGGGATCGTCCTGGAGCACGCCGGCGGAGATCTGGCCGCCGCAATCAGGAGCGGGACGCCGGCTCAGGCCAGGAGGCTGTTGAAGAGATTCCCGGGCATCGGCGATCCGGGTGCTGACAAGATCCTCCTGTTTGCCGGTGTCGAGCCTCGGGTGGCCCTGGATTCCAACGGACTGCGGGTGCTGCAGCGTCTGGGAGTTGCCCAGGAGTCCAAGAACTACGCTGCCAGCTACCGTTCCGCCCAAGCCGCGGCCGACCAGCAACTTCCGCCAAAACGCGGGCCGCGGGTGCGCGCCTACCAGCTGCTGCGACGGCACGGGCAGGAGGTCTGCAAGAACAACCGCCCCCTCTGCGAGGAGTGTGCGATCGGGGGAGACTGCGCCTATTTCCGCTCCCGCGCCCACGGGTGAAAGCCGCCCTCGTCCTTCGGCAGTGGAGGATGGATCGCGCGCTGGCCCGTTCCCGGCTCCGGGCCGGCGGCAATCTCGCTATGATCCGGGTCGCCCCCACAGCTGCCTCTGCTCGTGGTCCGCTCGCCCTGCTGTTTGCGGGAGTATCCGGACCCTCTCCCGGGTCTTGGACACTTGTTCTTTTTGGACAGCAGCTTCACGAGGAGAGACGCAGATGAAAGAAGTCACTTTGTTTGGAGTACTGGCCTTCGTGCTCCTGGGGATCCTGGCGGGCATGGTCGCCTGTTTTGGCGACGCTGGCGGAGCGAATGCCTCTGACGGCATCTCCGCAACCGGCAGGAGCACCAACCCTGACACCGACTCTGAGGAGGGGCGGAGGTCCTCTGCAACAGCGACCGTGCCCGGGGGCGACCTGAGGGTCTCCGGTCCCTTCGCGCACAGGAACCTGGAGATCTACCTTCTCAACGGCATGGAACAGACAAAGCCCGAGCGGGAGATCCTGACCCTCGAGGAGGCGCTGCAGCAGGGCAAGGCCGTCGTGCACGAGACCAACACCGTCAACCAGCTGACGGTGGAGAACCTGAGCCCGGACACTGACGTCTACGTTCAGGCCGGAGACATCGTTCAGGGCGGGAAGCAGGACCGGGTGCTTGCAGTGGACTTGATGCTGTCGCCGAAATCGGGACAGGTGCCCATCAACTCCTACTGTGTCGAGCAGGGACGCTGGGGAACGCGGAACGACCCGGTCCCACAGCTCCTGAATCTCGTCGCACAGTCCGCAGATGTGGGAGCGCAGCAGCTCGGCACGGGAGGCTACGGAGCGACGCCGGCGTCGCGGGTCACCCGCTTCGACATCTCTTCCAACTGTCTGTCGTCGCTGGACCTCAAGCGGACGGTGAAGATTGCCGAAGCGCCAGAACTGGCCCAGAACGAGGTCTGGTCGAAGGTTGCCGCCCAGCAGGCCCAGCTGACCGACAACCTCGGTGTCGACGTGCGTTCATCCGTTTCTGATTCCAGCCTCCAACTGACGTTGAACGGCAAGGCAGTCGAGGCCGCGACCGGCGAGTACACCAAGGCGCTGTCCAAGGTCATCGACGGCAAGGACGACGTGCTCGGCTTCGCCGCCGTGGTCAACGGCAAGATCGTGAGCGCCGATGTGTATGGATCCACCGCCCTGTTTCAGAAACTCTGGAACAAGCTCCTGACCGCCAGCGCGGTGGAGGCGGTCGCCGAGCAGAAGGAAGGCAAGACGAGCGACCCGATCGGCGCCGAGAAGGTAAAGGCCTTCCTGGCCGATGTGAGGCCCGACCAGTCGAAGATCAAGGACGTCACGGGCCGCGTGCAGCTGGTACGGTGCGAGGGCAAGAGCAACTGGTTCTTCGAGACCCGGGACCGGGACAACGGTACCGCCTGGCTGCACCGGAACTACCTGCCGAAGTAGGCTCGGGATTCCTAGATCACCAGATACCCCACCGCCAGCAAGGCCATCAACACGATGCAGCCCTTCGAGACCAGCCGCATGGCCTCGGAGGGCCTCGAGCCCTCAGGCATTTCCTCACCGTAGACGGCGCGGTGGTTCAGGATCGCGAGGACCGGTGCAGTGAGGAAAGAGAGCGTCGTGGCCAGGTCGACGAGAGCCTTCAGGGCACCGAGGAACTGCTGGATGATCGTGAGGGCCCCCAGTGCAATCAGCCCCAGGTAGATCCAGTAGGTGGACCGCCTCGCCAGCGACCCCTCGGTGTCCGGCTCCTCGGGACCGCGGAAACGGTCATGCAGGCTGGTCAGCACCCGCGGAAAGCCGTCCACCACCGCCAAAGTGGTGGAGAACATCACCGTGAGGGCAGAGACCGAGATCAGCACGCGGCTCCAGCCTCCCAGCGTCTCGGCGTAGAGGTCGATCACCTGGGCGGCGAAGGCCACCGCGCTCCCGGCAGGCTCGCGGCCAGACATCACTGCGGCCCCCAGGAACATGAAACAGAACGCCAGCAGGGCGGTGCCGATGTAGCCGATGCGGAAGTCCAGGAGGGACTCCCTCACGGTCGGAGCGTGGCCTGAGTCCCTGCGTCGGGCGATGGTCCAGAGCGAGTGCCAGACTGCGACGTCGATGGCGGAGGGCATCCAGCCCACCAGCCCCGCCAGGAAAGTCGGCTCCCACTTCTTGGGCATCAGGTCGACCTGGCTCCATTCGATGCGCGGCAATGCCAGCGCCGTGGCCACGAACGTGGACAGTGTCAGGATCGCCACGGTCACCTTGATCACCCGGTCCAACCAGCGAAACCCGCCGACGCCGAGGATGCCGGCACAAACAGCGATCAGCAGGACGGCAAACCAGATCGTCGGAAGTTGCAGGTGGAAGGTGATCTCGAAGGTGATCTTCGCCAGGGCGGCGGTCACCAGGGAGACCGCTGCCAGCACCGTGAACATCACGCCCACGGTCACCAGACCGTAGATCCCCAGCGCCCACCTTCCCTGGCGGCGGTAGCCTTCCAGCAGGCTCGTGCCGGTGGCCGCTGCGTAGCGTGGACCGAAGGAAAAGGCGGGGTACTTGACCGCGTTGGCGGCGAGGATGACCAGCAGCATGCCCAGGCCGTAGACCGCGCCTGCGCGTGTGGATTGCACCAGATGGGAGACCCCCACTGCCGTGCCCGCGAACAACAGGCCCGGACCCAGCGCCTTCCAGAAGCTCTTCGGTTCGGTCAACGTCTTCGGAGCTGGCGGAAACCTGCGCGGACATAGGCCGCGGTGCTCAGGGTCACGATGGCGGTGATCAGCCAGATGGCTGGGGCCATCAGCGCGGTGCCAACGTCCGCCGTTATCAGCAGCAGCAGGACGAAGAGCAGCACACTGGCAACCTTGCCGTGAACCCGGTGAATGACCGCCACCTCGCCGATGCGGCCCTGCAGGACCAACCAGCCGATGCCCAGCAGCAGGTCCCGCCCCAGCAGGAGCACGAGGAACCAGATCGGAATCGGCACGAACGCCGGCTCCGCGCGCAGAGCGAAGAAGGTCACCAGGACCACCTGGAAGAGCTTGTCAGCGAAGGCATCGAGGGTGGCTCCCATCTGGCTCGCGAGCTTGAAGCGCCTCGCCAGCCAGCCGTCCAGGAGGTCCGACACCCCGATGCTGCAGAGCACCACCACTGCCCAGACCCGGTAGTCGGCCGTTGGCAGGTCCGCACTGGCAGCCTCCCGGCAGGCCCCTGCGACCATCACCCAGGCTGGCACCAGGGCAATGCGCAGACCGGTGACCAGGTTGGGCACCCACCAGGGAACCCGGCTCGAGCCGGCGTCGGGCTGTCCCATCGGGCACGAAGCCTATGCCGGCGCGCGCCCAGATGCCATTCTCTCTGCCTCTACTTCGTGGGCGCCGAGAACTCGGACCGCAGGATGAAATCCTCGGCGTAGCCGTGCACCAGGATCATCCCCGGCTCCAGGTCGACGACCTTGGTCTGCTTGTCCGGGAACGTGAAGGAGATCTTGCAGCCCGGCTTCGTGACCGTGACCGCCAGCCCGTCGCTGAAGATCGCCTTCTGGTCCGCAGAGAGGTTGTCGATCTCGGTGATCCGGCCGCGCACCACCGAGTAGCCGCTGATGCCGTCGACGTACGTACGGCTCGTCGTGGAGCAGGCCATGAGGGCGCTGACCAGAAGGAACAGGCCGAGGCGCAGGGTGTTCTTCATCTTCGTGTCGTGGTTCAGGTAGTTTGCCCGCGAACGAGGAGTTCGGCAGATCCACAGATCTTCCTTGAAGGTCTCCCAGGCACCGCTCGAAGGCGCGATGCCATCGTCTACTCGGCCAGGTTGTTTGGCGACGGCTACCTGACTACTTCGCCCTCGACATCCTGTCCAGACGCGACTCGGCGATACGCGACGGTTCGGTCTTGGGGTACTTCTTCACGATGGACTGATAGAGCTTCACCGCCTGCTTGCGCTGGTAGGTGCTGTCGACCTTCTTCAGCTCCCGCTCCAGCGCGGTCTCGAGCTTGTCCCATGCGTTCTGTTCGGACTTGATCTTCTTGTCGAGGCGCAGCTGCTTGAGCTTCTCGTCCGCCCACGCCTGCAACTCCATGCCCAGGAACTCGGAACGCAACAACAGGAGTTGGCCGAACTGTCTTTCCGTCGGCACGACGCCCAGGTCCTCCTCGACTGTTTTCTTGCGGAAGGCGGCGTAGGCCTCGACCTTCTCGCGCACGAACCTGGCGTCTTTGACCACGGCCTCGTCCTTGTCCTTCAGAAGCTTGGCCGCCGCCTGCCAAGCGCCACCGTAGGCACCGGCAACGTACGCGCTGCCCACTGCGGCCAGCTCCGGCTCCAGGTCCTTGCCCAACGCCACATCGAACACCCGACTCAGGAGCTTCTTCAGCACCCTCTCTGTCGGGATGTCGGTGGATACCACGCGACCATCCACATCCACGAGGAAGTACTTGGGGATCGCGAACTGGTCCTTCTCGAGGAAGGCCTTGAACGTCGCGTTGGATTGGTCCGAGCCGATCCAGAAACAGGCCTTTGCTTCTTTGATCAACTTGTCGTCCAGGTCACGGAACGACTCGTTGGAGATGGCGAGAACACGAAAGCCGGCCTCGAAGTGGCTCTCGTGGAGCTTCGACAAGTCGGCAACCTTGGCCATGAAGTCCTCACTGGTCGTCAGGAAGAACGCCAGCAACCACACCTTTCCCTTCAACGACGTGGTAGTCGGCACCTTCTCGTCGGTGTTCAACCAGCTCGTGGTCTTGAGCTCCGGAACCCAGTCATCCTTGAGTTCCTTCCAACCGTCCTGGGCCGGCAGGGCCAGACCGAGACCGAGCACACCGGTGAGCGAGAGCAACGAGTAGGCACGCATGGATCTGCTCCTTTGCCTTTGGGATGTGAAACCAGGATCTCGCCCAGTATAGCCCCTCGACTACGACCAACGGCCCAGGGGCCGGCGACCGTATCGCCGCCATGATGCCATCCATGAACGACCACCTGCTCCCCGCGACCCTGATAGCGCTCATCTGCACGTCGTCCCTTGCCTCCCAAACTCCGAGCGTCGTCTACGTCGACGGCAAGGCCAGTGGCAAGAACAACGGCACGATCTGGACCGATGCCTATGTCGATCTCGCCCAGGCTCTCAAAGCTGCGGCCGTCGCCGAAGTCTGGGTGGCCGCGGGCATCTACACGCCCACGACCGGCAGCGACAAGCTCCAGAGCTTCGTCCTCAAAAACAAGGTCGCGGTCTATGGCGGCTTCGCCGGTGGCGAGGCCCGCCGTGCC
>QJVU01000595.1 GCA_003235605.1 Planctomycetota bacterium
GCCACAAGAAGTGCCTGGAGGCTGGTCTTGCCGGCTACGAGGTGATCGGGCGGGGCTTGACCGAGTCCGAGTCGATGTCCAGCGTCGCCGAGCTGCTGGCATCAGCGGCGGCCCGACTCGTCCTGTCTCTGTTGTAGCTCCAGTGCCTGCTGTAGAGGACGCTCTCGCGCGAACTCGTCCTCTTCCAGGGCGCGAGCGATGTGGAAGTCCCTGGCATTCGATTCGGCGAGGGAGACAACGCGGCGGTCGACCTCGTTCAGGCGGTGACCTTCCGGATCGGATACTACCGTGACGGTGGGGAGCAGCAGCGTCGGACCCTGCCGCTCCACGCGAGCAATCTCGCCCGTGTTCATCTGCAACAGCTGGCCGTTGGGAAAGACTCCGTTCGCCTCGATGAACTTGCGCAGAAGGCCGGGGTCGAAGTGGTTCGTCATCCCCATCATGATCCCGTAGGCTCGCAGTGGCGTGATCGGCCTCTCATGGGGCCTTGCTGCCGTGAGGGTCTCATACACGTCACAGATCTTCATGATCCGCGTGACCCGCGACTGTTGGTGTTGATGAACGGTCTCGGGGTAGCCGCCAGAATCCACCGTCCGGTGGTGCCCGAAGGCGGTCACAACGGCCATGTCGTCTGCGTCGTCATGGTCGAGCAAGATCTCGGCGCCATAGGCAGGGTGTATGGCGATTTCGGCGCGCTCTTCTTCCGTCAGAGCCATGTTGGAGTGGAGCACCTCGAAGGGGATCACCGACTTGCCCACATCGTGTAGCAAGGCAGCTGCCCCGATACGCACCAGGAGCCGGCTGTCGTTCGTCAGCGCATGGGCAAAGTTCATCGCCAGGACCGATGCACGCACCGAGTGGCCGAAAGTGAAGGCGTCGTACTGGTCCTCGCGGGAAACGCTCAACATCTGACCATTGCGTTTCTGCAGGCCCTGCATCAACTGCTCGGCCTGGCCGTGGATGTCATCGAACTGGATACGTCCGCCAGAGCACACTGCGATCTTCGTGTTCTGCAGCAGCTCGACCCCCGCCTGATAGAGCCGCACGGAAGCACCCATCTCGCACATGTCGCTGGCCGCCGCACCCGGATCACCCTCGTCCGGGCAAGGTGCAAGCAACCGGATTTGCCGGCACTGGCGCTGCTCGAGGAGCGTGTTCACGGCCTGGTAGGTGTCACCACGCCTTCGCGGCAGCGACAGCGCCTCCAGGAACGTGCCCAGTTCTTCGGTGCTGACCCCGGCGTCGATCTCCAAGCCGCCGGAGCCCCATCGTTGTACGATCTTGGTCAGCCTCGACGCCGTGATGCTGGCCCCGATGAGGCAGCGGTCTCGAGAGAACACGAAGTCCTCCGCGACCCCGATCGAGACCGCGTCTTCCGCCGTGAGTCCGATGAGCTCGTTCAGATGGCTACGCAGATTGTGGAACGATGCCTGGACTCGTGGATGCTTGCCGCCATGGATCTCGGCGTTCACGAGCGCGGCAACCAGTTCGTCCACCAAGCTGGTGATCAGGGTCGTCGAAGCCGTGAGGTTCTTGCTTGCTTCCATGCCTAGGCTCTCCGACTGCGGGCATGGTAGTCCAGCACTTCGATGGCTGACCTGCGTACCGCGCGCAGCTCCCTGTTGAGGCTCAACGGTCCGCACACGTTCTTCAGCTCCCTCAAGAGCCTGAGGACATCCTGGCTGCGAACACTGCGCAGTGATTGGATGGCGAAAAGACGCCGCTCGTGTTGTCCGGGATCGTCCGCGGTGCTGCGAATGAACCCGCATGCGAGCGAGACCGATTGAGCCATCAGCTCCTGGCTGAATCCGTCCTCGAACGCCGCCCGGCACAGGCCGATGAGGTAGCTCCGTGGCAGCATGGACACGGGACGCACCGTCCGCAGTGCCAGGGACGCCGTCCCGGGCATCTTAAGCTGCTTCAGGAACTCCACGGCCAGGGGCGTGATCCACTGGCTGCCGTCTTCCAGAATGATCTCCGCCAGCGGCAGAATGGCCCTGTTCGGTTTCGCCAGGATCTTCCTGGTCCGGGACGCCACGAGCACCCCTCCCTCTGCGAGCAGGAACTCCTTCGCCTCGCGGATGCGCTCGGGGCCCACGTCGTAGCAGACATCACCGATCTTGCTCAGGTCATCGTCGTTGCCCCAAACCAGCGAATCGAGGAACTGGTTGAACAGGTACGGGAACGCGAACGCGACCGTGTCGGTCCTCAAGAGATCGTCGTGGCCAAGCAGGTTCGCGAAGCCATGCTCTTGAATGAACTCCGCGACCCGCCACAAGCTCCTTCTCTCGGTGGGTTTTCCACGGTGGATCTTGCACCAGTCCAGATAGGCACCGAGCAGCTTGTCGGCGCCGTGGGCCTCACGAACCAGACGGGACAGTTGCGGCGCGAGGGCGTCGACAGCGGAATCGTCCTCCGCCGTAACCATCCGATGCAGGAGGATACCGAGCATCTCGTCCTTGAGGTCGACCTGCGAGTCCAGGCCGAGGCCATCCGACCCCGGCAGCGCCGCAAGCTCTGCCGCAAGGGTCTGCAACTCCTCCGCAAGAGCCTTGTCCTCCGGGCTCCCGGCCGGCTGGAGATCCTCGAGATCAGGGTCGGGTGCCTCGGGGGTGTCGACCTCCTCCGCGAAGAAGCGTTCCCCTTCGAAGTGCGGCTCGAGTGGCTGCAAGCCTGCAAACGGGCCCGACCACCTGAGTTGGAAATCTGTCGTCTCCCGGTCCTGGAAGTTGGTCTGCAGCCGGGCGGCAAACAGCGCGAGCGACTCGAGGGAGAGGGCTGGTGCAAGTTGGACGCCGGCAAGCCCGGACTCGAGGAACACCTCTCCCATCCAAGCGGGATCACCGCCGGACAGTTGGACCCGGTGTTGGCCCACCCTGAACTGGTCCCGGTGGAGACTCAACCGCAGCATGCCCGCTCCGTCCCGGTGCTGATCGAAACCCGCAAGAACCGCTTCCGCGAGCTCGGCCACCCGCGGATCGGTCGCCGGATACACGAAGCTCGCTCTCAGGAAACATGCGAGCGAGTGAACGAGCTGTTCACACGTCGGATCAGAGCTTGCCTGTTGTTGGCCGGAGGTCATGTCGCGAGAACGGGTCCTTACGACGGATCGGTCACGCGAACGGACCAGCCTTACCCAATCAGTCCGATTCCCCT
Organism: Planctomycetota bacterium; assembly: GCA_003235605.1. Next base: position 3,157 of record QJVU01000595.1, read on the forward strand.
CGGCCCGCCGCTCAGCTGCTGCCCAGCGAGGCCAGAACGCTCTGGCATCGAGCCACGACGCTGTCAGCTGGGAGCTCTTCCTTGCTCCCGTCCCGCCGCACCACGAGCTCCACGATGCCTTCGTCCGCCTGGCGCCCGACGACCACCTGCACCGGGAAACCGAGCAGCTCCAGGTCCTTGAACTTGGCCCCCGGCCTCACCGCGCGGTCGTCGAGACAGGCATCGATGCCAGCAGCCTTGAGCTGTTCGTAGATCTGCTCGCCGAGCCGCGTCTGCGCCTCCCGCTTGCCATCCAGGATCGCCACCACGACCTCGAAGGGCGCCAAGGCGGGTGGCCAGACGATGCCTTTCTCATCGTGATGCTGTTCCACGGCGGCCGCGGGAGTGCGGCTCACGCCGATGCCATAGCAGCCCATCACGAACGGCTCGGGCTTGCCGTTGCTGGCGGTGAAGGTCGCGCCCATCGCGGCCGAGTACTTCCTGCCGAGCTTGAATATGTGCCCGACCTCGATGCCGCGCACTTGCTTGAGGATGCCGGGGCACTTTGGACAGCCCTCCCCGGCGGTGGCCAGGCGCAGATCGTGGAACTCGGGCATCCTCGAGTCTCGGCCCAGTCGTACCCCGAGGCAGTGGTAGCCGGTCTCATTGCACCCGGTCAACAGGTTCGAGCGGCCCTCGAGACTCCGGTCAGCGAGCAGCCGTATCTTCTCGGGCAAGTTCACGGGTCCGGCGAAGCCGACTTCGGCCCCCGTTGTCGACTTGACGACCTCGTCATCAGCGAGCTTGACTGCAAGGGCACCAAGGACATTGGTCAACTTGACCTCGTTGACGTCCAGGTCTCCGCGGCACATGACCGCAACAACTTCTTCCCGGTCGCTGTGGATCGCCTGGTAGAGAAGTGTCTTGCCCATGTCGATGGGACGCACCCCGAAGAACTCCTCGAGCTGCTCCACGGTTCGCACGTCGGGGGTTGCGTGCCTTCCCATCTGCACGGGGTTCTCCTGCGTCGGCGGCGGCTCCAGCCGCGAGTCGGCCTTCTCCACGTTGGCTGCATAGCCGCACTGGTCACAGTAGAGAATGGCGTCCTCGCCGGTTTCGGCCACCACCATGAACTCCTGGCTGCCGCCTCCGCCGATTGCCCCGGGATCGGCCTCGACCACCGTGAACTCGAGCCCGCAGCGCTCGAAGGTCCGCCGATAGGCCTCGTCCATCTTCTTGTAAGCCGTGTCGAGGCCCTCGTCGTCCGCGTCGAACGAGTAGGCATCGAGCATGATGAACTCGCGTCCCCGCATCACTCCGAAGCGCGGCCGGATCTCGTCCCGGAACTTGTCCTGGATCTGGTAGAGGTTGACCGGCAGCTGTTTGTAGCTGTTGATCACACTGTCGACGTACGACGTGATGATCTCCTCGTGAGTCGGGCCGAGGCACATCTCGGCTCCCTTGCGGTCCTTGAGCACGAACATGATCCCATCCGCAACGTATCGGTCCCAGCGCCCCGAGGAGACCCACAGTTCCCTGGGGTGCATGATCGGCATCA
>QJVU01000402.1 GCA_003235605.1 Planctomycetota bacterium
GGCGAATCAGCCGATGGCGAAACATCGTAGGCTCAGGATCAAGCGCGGCGACAACGTCGTGATCACAGCCGGAGTCGACAAGTCAGACGAGCCACGCGAAGTGCTGCGGGTGGTCGCTAGTGGCAGGCAAGTCGTCGTGAAAGGAGTGAACATGCGTTGGAAGCACCTTCGTCGCTCCCAGACCAACCCCAAGGGCGGTCGGATACGCAAGGAGTTCCCCATCGACATTTCCAATGTTCTGCTCTACAGCGAAAAAGCCCACAAGGGTGTGCGGACCCGTTTCGAGATGAAGAACGGCAAGAAGGTCCGCGTCGGTACCTGCGGTACGGTGTTCGAATAGGTGAAGGCGGTGACGCAAGACAAGGACAATCCGAAGGACGAAGCCGAGGACCAGGCCAACGACCAGACCCAGGTCAAGGGTGGGGAGCACGCCGCGGCCAAGCCTGAGGAGCAAGCCCAGGGCAGGGGCACGGACACAGGCACGGACAAGGGCAAGGATCAAGCCCAGAGGAAAGACAAGGACAAGGGCAAGGGGCGAGACAAGGGCAAAGGCAAGGGGAAGGGCAAGAGCAAGGAGCAAGCGGAGGACGAGGCCGCGTCAGAGCCGGATGAGCCGGTTCCAGAGCCCCGTCTCCTGGAGGTGTACCGAAACACCGTCGTGTCCCGGCTGAAGGAGCAGTTCCAATACAAGAACCCGCTCGAGATCCCCACGCTCCGGAAGATCGTCGTGAACATGGGGGTGGGGAAGGCCATCGAGAACAAGTCTCGTCTGGAGCATGCGGTCCGCGAGCTGGGCACGATCACCGGTCAGAAGCCGATCACCAACAGGGCCCGCAAGTCCATAGCGACCTTCAAGCTTCGCGAAGGGTACCCCATCGGCTGCTCGGTCACGCTGCGCGGGGCCCGGATGTGGGAGTTCTTGGACCGCCTGGTCGCGATCGCCGTGCCCAGGATTCGTGACTTCCGCGGTCTGCGGCGCAAGCTCGATGGCCGTGGCAACTACACGATGGGCTTGTCGGAGCAGAGTGTTTTCCCCGAGGTCGACCTGGACAGGGTCGAGTTCGTCCAGGGAATGGACATCACCTTCGTGACCACCGCCAAGACCGACGAGGAGGGTTTCGCCCTGCTCCAGGGATTGGGCATGCCCTTCAGGAAGTGATCGCATGATGACCGACCCGATTGCCGATCTGCTGACCCGCATCCGGAATGCGCTGCGCAACCGCAGCGGCAGCTGCTTGGTTCCCGGCAGCAGGCTGAAGGTAGCCGTGCTCGAGGTCCTCAAGCGAGAGGGCTACATCCTTGGCTACACCATTCACAGCGAGGGTGCGCGAAGCATCGTCCAGGTCGACTTGAAGTATGGCCCTGAGGGTGAGCAGGTGATCACCAGGTTGGAGCGCTACAGCAAGCCAGGGTGCCGCCGCTACCGTTCGGCCCAGGATCTTCCCGCGGTCCGTGGGGGGCTGGGTATCTGTGTGGTTTCCACCAATCGTGGGGTCCTTTCGGACCGGGAATGTCGGGAACAGCGTGTGGGTGGAGAGGTGCTCTGCACCGTGGAGTAGCACCATGTCGCGAATCGGAAAGAAACCCGTTTCCCTGCCCGCCGGAGTGACCGTATCCGTCAGTGCCGGCAGCGTTGCGGTCAAGGGCCCCAAGGGAGAACTCTCCATGGACGCGCGGCCGGAGGTGGAGATCAGCGTCGACACCGCGGCGAACCAGGTCGTCGTGACCCTCACCGCGGATACGACCGATGGGAACACCCGAGCCTATCACGGCCTCACCCGTGCCCTGATCCAGAGCATGGTCACCGGCGTCACCGATGGCTATGAGCGCAAGCTCGAGATCCACGGGGTCGGCTACAACGCCAATCTCTCTGGCAACAAGCTGGTGTTCAACCTGGGGTTCGCCCATCCGGTATCCGTGAACATCCCCAACGGTCTGGCGGTGGAATGCCCAAACCAGACCACCGTGATCGTCCGCGGCTGTGACAAGCAGCTGGTGGGGGAACTGGCGGCACGGATCCGCAAGCTGCGACCGCCGGAGCCCTACAAGGGCAAGGGTATCAAGTACGAGGATGAGATCATTCACCGCAAGGCCGGCAAGGCCTTTGGTTCTGCATAGCAGCAAGGGCACCGGACATGGCCAACATCCAGAAGAAGAGAACTGAACACCGACGCAAGAAGGCCCTGCGGGTGCGCAAGCGGATTCATGGCACAGCGGAGCGTCCCCGGCTCACCGTGACACGCAGCCTCCGGAACATCTTCTGTCAGGTGATCGACGACGAGCGCGGCCACACCCTGGCGGCGGTGTCTTCACTGGACAAGACCCTGCGAGACTCCCTCAAGGGCCTGAAGAAGACCGAAGCCGCGGGCAGGGTGGGCGCCGAACTGGCTGTCCGGGCCAAGAAAGCCGGTGTGGTGAAGGTCTCGTTCGATCGTGGAGCCAGGCGCTACCACGGTCGCATCAAAGCGCTGGCCGAGGCCGCCCGTGAGGGCGGACTCATGTTCTGATCGGAGTTTGTGACCATGGCGAAAGCCAGCTACCCCATCATCCCCATAGAAGAAGCCCTCAGCCTCGAGGATATCGAGGACGACGTCGTCGTCATCAACCGCTCCGCGGCCGTCGTGAAGGGAGGCCGTCGGTTCTCCTTCAGCGCACTGTCCGTGGTTGGCAACCGTCAGGGGTTCGTCGGCATCGGCTTTGGCAAGGCGAAGGAGGTCCCTGCCGCCATCGAGAAGTCCGTAAAGGACGGGCGCAAGCGGCTGATGCGCGTGAACCGCAAGGGCACGTCCATCCCCCACCTCGTGGAAGGCGTGTGCTGCTCTTCGCGAGTGAGGCTCATCCCCGCTGCACCGGGCACGGGGATCATAGCGGGCAAAGCCGTGCGCAAGATCCTCGAGTACGCGGGCATCAAGGACATCCTGACCAAGAACTATGGTTCAACCAACGCCATGAACGTCACCAAGGCAACGCTCTCGGCCCTCGCCAAGCTGCGGGACATGGAGACCGTCGAGAGCCTGCGGGGAGTGAAGGTCTCATGAACCTCGAACAGGCCAAGGCCATCGGCGTCAAGTACAAGAGCCGCAAGCGAGTCGGCCGCGGTTCCGGATCCGGCCACGGCAAGACATCGGGCCGCGGGCACAAGGGCGCCAAGGCGCGTTCCGGCTGGTCCTCCAGGCTTGGCTGGGAGGGTGGCCAGATGCCCTTGTTCCGTCGGCTGCCCAAGCGAGGCTTCAACAACAAGAACTTCAAGAAGTTCTACACCATCATCAATGTCGGCGACCTCAACGGCTTCGCCGATGGGGCGGTCGTGAACCTGGAAGCGGTCCTGGGCTCCGGTCTGGTCTCGAAGGAGAAGCGGAGCAACCTGTTCAAGATCCTTGGCGAGGGAGAGCTGAACAAGAAGCTGACCGTGAGGGTGGACGCCATCTCGGCAGCGGCCCGCAAGAAAGTCGAGGACGCCGGCGGCACCGTGGAGGTCCTGCCCCAAGTCGTCTATCGAGCCAAGTTCCAGAAGAAGGAGGCAGCGCCTGCCGGCGAAGCCAAGAGCTGATGAACGTCTCCTTCCTCAACCTGGTCAGGATCCCCGAGATCCGGCAGAAGATCATGTTCACGCTCGGGTTCCTGCTGATCTATCGGATCGGCTTCCAGGTCCCGCTTCCAGGCGTGAACTACAGGGCGTTCAAGGAGGCGGCGGTGCAGATGGGGGCCGGCGATCTGCGTGGCATCATCAACATCATGACCGGGGCGCAGCTCCAGGATGCAACGCTGTTCTCCCTGGGGGTGATGCCCTACATCTCCGCCAGCATCATCTTCTCGCTGCTGAGCAAGACCATGCCTGCCCTGGAGAAGCTCTCCAAGGAGGGTGCATCCGGGCAGCGCAAGATCAACCAGTACACGCGCCTGGCCACGATCCCGATTTGCATGATCCAGGCGATGTTCGTGGTGTTTGGGCCCCTGACCAAGACCGTCAACGGCGTGCCGATGGTCTACGCCTATGCAAGTGGTCTCTGGTACACGTTGTTGGTCATGATTGCGCTGACCTGCGGGACCCTGTTCATCATGTGGCTTGGCGAGCAGATCACCGAGCACGGCGCAGGCAACGGCATCTCGATCATCATCATGTCCGGGATCATCGCGCGCCTCTGGCCGACCCTCGAGCAGATGACCCAGGCGGCGCCGGGTCAGGGCGCCGCCGCATGGCAGTCCCTGCTGTTGTTCATACTCACCTGGGGCATTGCCGTAGTGGCGGTGGTCTTCATGACCAAGGCCCAGCGACGAATTCCGATCCGTCAGGCCAAGCAGACTCGCGGTCGCAAGGTTTACGGCGGGCAGAGCCACTTCCTCCCCATCAAGGTCAACAGCGCCGGGGTCATGCCCATCATCTTCGCTTCGGCGCTGCTGATGATCCCTACCCTGCTGGGCAACCTCACTGGCTGGACTTGGCTGTCCCAGGCCTTCTACCGCGGCTCGGGCTTCTGGTACGTCGCGGGTTTCTCGGCGCTGATCTTCTTCTTCGCGTTCTTCTGGACGTCGATGATGTTCCAGCCCAACGAGATGGCCAACAACCTCAAGGAATCCGGGGCATTCATCCCGGGGATCCGACCCGGCAAGAAGACCGCCGAGTTCCTCGAGCACACCATGGTGCGGGTCACGCTGGCGGGCTCGGGGTTCCTGGCGGTGATTGCGGTGA
>QJVU01000203.1 GCA_003235605.1 Planctomycetota bacterium
TACGGGCATCCACCCAGGGGCAGGTAGGTCCTTCTGCGTACCCCAGGACGCGCACACGCGAGCGGTACATGCAAGGCGGCCGTGCACCTTGCACGGCCGCCTTCCCACGCGACGCGATGTTGCCGCCCTCGCCCTCTAGTCGCCGATCACGGCGGCCACCAGGCAGCCCTTGGCCACAGCCTGGAGCGGCTCCTCGGAGCGGAAGATCTTGCCGATCGGGATCGGGAAGTCGATCTTGCTGAATTCGTCGCGGAACACCTCGATGAAGCCTCCGACCAACGAAGTGCCGCCCGCGCACGCGATGTCGATCGGATCGGTGAAGGTCGGCATGTTCTGGCCGTGCTCGAAGCGGTCCTTGATGTTCTCCAGGACGTAGCTGATCAGGTTGCGGTAGTAGATTGCTACCGCCTCGTCCTCGCGGTTCTTGGGGTCGCGGATATCCACGCCCCGTTCCTTCAGGTACGCTGCCCGGCTCTTCTTGATGCCGAGCACGTTGGCGACGTTCTTGTCGATCCAGTCACCGCCGCGGGCCACGGAGAAGGACACGCAGGGGATGGTCTTGAAGGCCACGCAGGCGTTCGCCATGCCGCCACCGAAGCTGAGGCCGATGCCCGTGAAGTCCTGCTCGGCCAGCTCGGCGAAGACCACGGCGTGGGCCTCGTTTATGGCCTTGGCGTGGTAACCCATCTTCGTGAGCATGCCCTCGAACAGGCCCTGGTGGTAGACGACGTTGTTGTCCACGTCCAGGGACTCGGCCGGCACCGAGAAGTAGCAGTTCTCACCCTGCTGGCGGGCGTCACCGAGCACCTTGTTGATGATCAGCTTGATCATCGGCATGGCGTCGACCTCGGCCGGGCTGATGAGGCCGTCGGCCATCGGGCGGCGGGTCTCCTTGCCGAACACGTTGGCCAGTTCGAAGGCAGCCTCGCCCAGCACGATCAATTTGCCATTGTGAACGACATAGGGCAACTTCAGCTCGGTCAGCATGTTCTTGGAGTAGACATCGCTGCCGATGTCCAGGAAGGCGTTGCGCTCGACGCAGACGTCGATGCCCCCCTCGGGGTTCTGAACCGCGGCCGCCAGGTTGGCGGTGCCGATGTCAAGGCCCTTGCCCAGCCCGGCCTTGGTCGAGCGACCGCTCGTGATCCCCGCGGATGCCCCAGTGTGCACGGTGTCCTCGTTGTGGTCCATGTGGTCTACGTTCGTGTGCATGTCGTCCACTCTCTCCAGTGTGTTCTCTGGCTGATTCTCGGCTTTCAGCCCTCGCCCTTCAGTTTCTTCAGCTTCTCCAGGTTTCCTGCAATCCCGCTGCTCGTCTGTTTCTTGACACCAACGTCGTCCATGTTGGACTCAAGTCCCTCGGCAAGGTCAGTGGCAAACAAACCGTCGAGCTTTACATCGCCGGCTTCTACAGCAGTGCTTATGCCGATCTTGCGGCCGAACCTGTCCAGGCGTTCGTTGAGCGTGCCGGTCAGCTTGTCCAGAAGCTCCGTCAACGCGCCAGGATCTTGGGCCCCAGCGGCCCCGCCGCCGGCTCCGGCAGCCCCGCCGCCGGCCATGCCATAGCGCTGCTGGTTCTCGAGCAGCTGCCGCAGCTCGTCGGCGCGCTGGTTCGCCGCATGCAGCTGCAGGCGCAACCCGTCTGCCTCGGCGGCGGCACGGCGGGCCTCGAGGATCTCCTCCTCGCGCTGCTTGATGACCGCCTTGAACTCCTCTCGGCTGCGCTCGACGAGCTTCTCGTGCTCGGTCTTCGTCAGCGAGCCGGACCCCGCGATGGCACGCTGGACCGCCTCCGCGATCATCGCCGCGATCTGCTCCACCTTGACGATCTTGACCTTGGTCTGACCGCGGGCTTTCAGCTCCTCGACCGTCGTGGTCTTCGAGCTGGCATTGAGTGCTTGTTTGACCTGATCAACCTGGTCCATACCACCGTCCACCCGCTTACGGGCCAAAGGTTTAGGCGCGCTAGGCTGTTAGCCTTTCGGTAGCACCGCAACGGGACTTTAGTCGGCTTTCGGGGGTGGCTCCCGAGCCCTGGCGTCAGAACGGGATGTCGCCGTAGTCGACGTCGCCGGAAGCCTCGCCGCTACCGCCGGATTCCTGCCCGCCGCCTCGTTGGGCGCCCGCCCGGGCACCACGGCCACCGGCCCCCTCTCCGCGGCCGCCAACAAACTGGAAGTTCTCGACGATCACCTCCAGCTTGTTGCGCTTGCCACCATCCTGGGTCTCCCAGGTCGAGTACTCCAACCGGCCCTCGACGAACAACGGGCTGCCCTTGCCGACGTACTGCTGCAACACCTCGGCTTGGCGGCCAAAGGCTGTCAGATCCACGAAACACGTGGATTCCCGCTTCTCTCCCTCGCGCGTGGTCGACTGGCGGTTGATCGCCATGCCGAACTTGCCAATGGCCAACCCACCCTGGCTGAAACGGACCTCGACGTCCCGGGTGAGGTTGCCCAGGAGGATCACCTTGTTGAAGTTCGCCATGTCGACAGGAATCGTAGCGATCACAACCTCGCCTTTGTATCCTGGACTGGGGCAATCGGCTCAGCGATTGTCAGGGTCGATTGTCAGGAGCGAATAACAGGGAGGTCACCACCAAGGGAGGCGAGGTATGACCAATCTCGATATCGAGAGGCGCAAGGCACCACGTACGGACGCAGACATCCCCCTCCAGCTATCGCCTCGGGGCGCGGCCCAGCCGGCAAGGCTCGTCAACATCTCCATCTCGGGGATGTGCTGTACCTTCGGCGAGGCGATCAACGAGATGACCATGGTAGGCATCACCCTGGAGCTGCCCGGCCAACCCAACAGCGCTCACTTGAAGGGAGCCGTGGTCCGCTGTGCCAAGCGCCGCGGTGTCTCCCCCGCCACCTACGAGCTTGGCATCTTCTTCACCGACGTGGACCCGGACAGCCGTCGCGCAATCCAGGGTTTCGTGGACAGCCGGCTGTCGTCACCGGACCCGCGCGAGTAGGTAGCGGGGCAGACCGGCCAGGTCGTAACGCAGCTCTGCTTCGGTGAGCCAGTCCTCCTCCTGGAGGAGCGCCAGCGCGGCTTCATCGGCGCCGGCTCCGGTCTCCAACAACAACACCCCCCCGGCAGCCATGAGATCCCGCATCCCCGTCAGGATCTGACGGTAGCTGGAGACACTGTCCCCCGGTTCCGTGAACAGCGCGACCCGGGGCTCGTGGTCGGAGAGCTCGGGGTCATAGAGATCCGTGAGCGTGGGATCCACGTAGGGGGGGTTGCTGACCAGGCAGTCGATGGCCAGGTCCCCAAGATCGCGCAGGGGTTCCGCATGGCTGCCACAGAGGAACCGGATCCGATCCAGCACCCCGTGGGCGGCGGCGTTTTCCCTGGCCAACGCCAGGGCGCTGCGGCTGATGTCCGTAGCCAGCAGCCGCAGGTCGTCCCGCCGCAAGGCCACGGCGATGGCGGTGCAGCCGCTTCCGGTGCCCAGGTCCACCACCAGACCGTCCCGCGGTGCCAGCTCCACCGCCAGCTCCGCCAGGTGCTCCGTCTCCGGCCTCGGCACCAGGACATCACGGGTGACGCGGAGCTGGTGCCCCATGAACTCCCAGTGACCGAGTATGTAGGCCAGGGGCTCGTGACGAGCGCGACGTGCCACCATGGCCCGCAAGCGCGTCCGCTCCGCCTCGGCGAGCGGTCGGTCATGGGCCAGATAGACCTGCAACCGGGTCATGTCCAGGACCTCGGCCAGCATCCACTCCGCCGACAGCCGCGGCGCATCCACACCGCGTTCCTCGAGGTACTGCTCGGCGGCCCTGAGCACGCCGAGGACGGTATCGGGCCTCTCCAGGCGGCTCGACTCCTCAGCGGCCGCGGCGGCCAGAACGGGCCGCGGCGGCCTGGACCTTCTTCTGCTTGCCCGCCTGGACGCCACCGAAGATCGCCTTCACGAGATGGAACTCGGCATACAGCGCGCCAAAGAACACAATCAGCTTGCCCGTGCCGAAGTAGCGGACCCAGTTGTTGAGCTTCTCCGAGAGCTCGGCATTCTTGAACACGTCCGAGAATGGCACAACCGTGCGGATACATTCCCACACCTCGCCCCAGTTGGCGGGCATCGGCGGGGCCTTGGCCGTGATCGCCATCGCGATGGCCGGCTCCTTGGCGAACTGGATCAGGTTGTAGAGCTCCACGGCAAAAGGCAGGAACCCCAGGGCGATCCAGCGCAGGGTGAAGCCACCGAACTTGTTGTGTCCGATGGCGACCCACCCCGACCACATGATGCCCAACGCGATGAGCGTGAACAGGGCGCCGCTGATTGTCTTGTAGCCGGCCATGTCCCACTCCGGACCGAACGGCATCAGGCAGCCCAAGAAGATGACCAGTCCGGCAAAGAAGAACCGGTAGTACTCCTTGTGCGCCCGCGGACTGAAGGCGGGCGCGCCAAGGCCCGAGATCTGGGCAACCATCGTCACGGCCTGGCCGGGCGGCTGGGCCTGCGGCAGGGCCTGCTCTTCCAGCGGCTCCAGCGAGGACACGTCTCCGGTATTGCTCATGGTCTACTCCGGTTTCTTTCGCTTGTTGTGAGGGGACGAGCTACAGCTCCACGAGCTAAAGCTCTTCGATACGCCGTTCGCGATCGGCGGCCATCAGTGCTTGCATTACAGGTTCCAGCTTGCCCTCGGTGATG
>QJVU01000636.1 GCA_003235605.1 Planctomycetota bacterium
CGCCGGGTTGCACGTCATGGTCGAAAAACCGATGACCGAGACCGCGGAGGAGAGTCGGCAACTCCTGGAGGTGGCGGCAGCGGAAAAGCTCCTGGTATGTCCCGTGCATCAGTTCCCGTTTCAGTCGGGAATGCGGCGACTGTCGCGCGATCAGGACGGTCTGGGGGAGCTGCTTCACCTGGAAATGACGATTTGCTCCGCTGGTGGCCAGGACCAACCCGAGAGCGTCCGCGACACAATCGTCAACGACATCCTCCCGCATCCGTTGTCCGTCGCGCAAGCCGTGCGGCCGGGCTGCCTCGGCCGAGCAACGTGGCACGCTGTTCGTTCCCGCGGGGGGGAGCTCCTTGTCCAGGGCGACGTGAACGGCTTCACGATGTCGTTTCTCGTCAGCCTGGGCGCCCGGCCGCCAGAATGTACTCTCAGGCTCCGCGGATCCAAGGCAACCTACCACGTCGACTTGTTCCATGGCTACGCATTCCGGCAAAGCGGGACGGTCTCCAAGCCGGGCAAGATCCTGCACCCGTTTGCCCTTGGTGCCAGACGGATCTTCGCGGCCACCGGCAACCTGGGCATGCGGGCCCTGAGACGCGAGCCGGCCTATCCCGGCCTGCAGACCCTGGTGCGTTCCTTCTATGAAGCCGTCGCTCGTCGAGGAAAACCACCGATCCCTCCCGAAGACGTGCTCGCAATCGCCTCCACGCGTGATGTCCTTGTCCGGGCCAAGGCTCCATGACGACATCGGTGCCACGACTCTCCATCGTGGTTGCCCGGGCCTCTCCGGACGAGTCGGTGCTCGACGTCCTGGGGGCGATGCGCAAACAGGAAACGGACGAGTCGTACGAGGTCATCCTCGCCGACCGCAACGACGACGCCGTAGTTCGCAGGGTTGCGCATGCTTACCCGGAGGTCGTCCTCGTGCGTGCGGCTCCCAGGACATGCCTGCCAGAGCTGAGGACCATGGGCATGCGCCGCGCAAGAGGACGGCTCACGGTCGTGGTCGGTGACTACTGTGTGCCAGAGCCGGATTGGTTGCAGAGCCTCCTTCGTGTCGTTGAGCGCGCACCGGACGATGTCGTGGTCATCGGCGGATGTGTCCTGGACGGGAGGTCGCGTCCGCTGGCCGACAAGGCGGTCTTCTACTTCGAATACGGTGCCCTGCTGCCTCCGGTCGTGGAGGGTGTTGTCGGGCAGGTTCCCGGCATGAACACCTGCTACAAGAAGGTCGCCTTCGACGGTGTCGGCGATGAGGTGCTTGCACGAGGATTCTGGGAGAACAGCCTCCATCCGAGACTACTGGCGGCCGGAAATCGTCTCTGGTCGTCCGGGAGCATTCGGGTCAAGCATGTCCGTCCGTTCCCATTGGGTTGGTCCACGCGACAACGGTTCCTGTACTCCAGACACTTCGCCGGGACGCGGTTCCGACGCGCCGTCTATCTGCGGCTGCCGGCGTTCGTCGTTTCGCCGCTGCTGCCGGCAGTCCTGCTTGCTCGGCTGGTCAGAGTCATGCTCCGCCACCCTGGGCACCGGTGGCGGTTCATCGCATGCCTACCGGTCGTGCTGTGGCTCGTTGGGGTCGCCACCATCGGCGAGATGTGCGGGTACGTCTTCGGTGCCGGCAGCGCACTCGAGGAGATTGAGTAGGCCGTCCCTTCCTCACCCGTGGACAGCACGTCTTCGCTGAGGTAGCTTCTGCAAGCCAGCTGTCGCGATGAAGCACCCGGGGTTTATCAAGCGTCTGCGGCGCCATGTCGACCTGTCCCGACGTGCGCGCGCACGGAACGAGGTGGAGACACCACCATTCTTGATCCTGTTCATCAACTCCATCTGCAATCTCACTTGCGAACACTGTTTCTATTGGCGCAACCTCAACCAGCGCGACGACCTGACGTTCGAGGAACTGCAGAGACTGTCCATGGACCTCGGTCCGATCGAGAACCTCAACCTGTCAGGTGGCGAGCCGTTCCTGCGCCCCGACTTTGCAGAGGTCGTATCGTTGTTCATCCGAAACAACGGCGTCAAGCAGGTGTACGTGCCAACGAACGGCTACTTCACCGAGCGTACCGAGAAGGCACTGCGCAAGGTCCTGAAGGAGCCCACACTGCAGCTCTTTGCGTGCGAGATTTCCCTGGACGGCACGGCCGACTACCACAACCGTTTCCGGGGGAACGCCAAGTCCTTTGCGAACGCGATGGAGACCTACGACATGCTCGTGGGACTGCAGATGGAGGACCCTCGGCTCCGGATCCACTGTATCTCGACTGCGACCCACGAGAACATGGAAGAGATCCGCGGGCTCACGGACTACCTTTTCGACCGGTGCCCGGCCATGGATCACCACAACATCGCGGTGATCCGAGGTGACAGGAAGAACGGATCCCTCAAGGGCCCCGAGCAGGAATCCTACAAGGCACTCTGGGAACACGTCCGCTGGCGGTGGCGCAGTCGCGAGGCAGGCCGTTTCGGATCTGTCGTCGAGCCCATGCTGCAGTGGGCCAAGCTCGAGACCCTCCGTCAGGAACGTCAGGTCGTTCCCTGTCGTGCCGGGATCCTGTCTGGGGTCGTCTACGCGAACGGGGACGTCTCGGTGTGCGAAACGCTGCCACCCCTCGGCAACCTTCGCGACAAGTCGTTTCGCGAGATCTGGAGCTCTCCCAAGGCCGCGGAGGTGCGTGGGAGCATCGCCAACGGGGAGTGTTGGTGTACCAACGAGGTCTTCATGTGGCCGAGCATCGTGTTCCAGCCCAAGTCCCTCGCGAAGGCCTTCGTGAAATCACGAGCATGGGCCAAAGCCACGCAGCCGCACCCGCAGGCAGAGTCCGCCCAGCAGACGTAGTGACCCGGATCGCACTCATCGGCCTGGGAGCGGCCGCCCAGACGATCCACCTGCCAGCACTGAGGCAACTCGCCGGTATCGACTTCTGTGGTGCCTCTGATCCCGATGCCGAGGCTCGTCGTCGCTTCGCAGGAAAGGTGAACTGCCGGGTGTACGACGATCCCGTTCGCCTCCTCGAGACCGAGGGTCCGGACTGGGTGGTGATCGCGGCGCCGCCAGCCCACCACCGTGACCTCTGCCTTCTGGCCCTGGGACAGGGTGCCAACGTGTTCTGTGAGAAGCCGTTTGTCGAGAGGGTCGAGCAGGCCGACGAAGTGATCGCCGCCGCGAAACAGGCGGGCCGTGCCGTGGCGGTCAATCATGAGTACCCAAAGATGCCGATCTTTGCCGCCATGTTGGGGCAGGTCGGGACAAGGAGCTTCGGGCGCCCTCTGTTCCTGCAGGCCTGGCAACACGTCCACGAGTTCCCCGGCGGCCAGCACGGCTGGCGTGGAGGCGGTCAGACCATGCGGGAGTTCGGCTCCCACGTCGTGGACCTTGCGATGCACTTCTTCGGCGGCCCACCCACGACCGTCTTTGCCCGGATGCCGCGACCAATAGACTGCGGGGAGGCAGACCCCATCGACATCGTCGTGCTGGACTTCCCTGGCGGCCGGTCAGCATCCATTGTCCTCGATCGGGTCTGCCGTGGCCGCCATCGCTACCTCGAAATGCGGGTAGACGGCGAGCTGGCCTCTGCACATGCCTCGATCGGAGGGCGGGCGAAATTCTCTGTCTTCCTGGATCCGAAGCGCAAGCTCCCGCGCATGCGTCTGGAACTGGCCGGGGGCGGGCAGGCCATCCTGGAGCAGGGTGAGAAGATCCGTACCCTGGCACGGAACCCGGTACAGGCTTTCGCCATGGCAACGGGACGGCACCTCCAGGGGGTTCTGGACAGCCTGGCCGACGGAGAGGACCCGCTTGCAGGCGCCCGCCATGCCCGCCAGGTCGTTGCCATCGTCGACGCCGCCTACCGTTCGGCGAGCACCGGTATGCCGGTCCAGGTTCCGCCATGCTCAAGAGCCTGATCGCAATCGGCCTGCTTCAGCTGCTGTCGATGCTGTTTCTGCTTGCGCGGACCAAGGGCCTGGCCCTGATGCTGGGTCCGGAGCTGGTCGGGATCATGGGCGTGATCGACAGGCTCCTGGCGGTGGTGGCCCAAACGGCAGCCCTGTCCCTTCCGTTTGCTGCGCTGCGTTTCCTCCCAACCGCATGGTCGAAGGACCGGGCCGAGTACCGCATTCTCCATCGGGGCATGCTGACCATCAGCCTGGTCGCGGCGGGCATTGCGACGCTGGGCTGCGTCTCCGTCACGTGGATCTGGCCGGAGATCCTGGGCGACGAACTGACCTCCCACGGCGTCATCGTTCAGGTGGGTCTCCTGACCGTGCCCGTCCTGGTCCTGGTTCCGTTCCTTCAGCACGCTGCTGCGGGTCGCCTGCAACACAACCGCGCCATGCTGCTGGGCCTGGGCAATGCGTTCGTGCTCATGGCAACTGGCCTGCTTGGCGTGTGGTGGCGTGGCTTGACGGGACTTTACCTGGCCTACGCGGTCGTCGGCGCGCTGCTGGTCTGGCCGGTGCTCAAGACCTGTGGGGATCAAACAGCCCCGGAGCGGGCCGCGCCACGGCCGGAACGTCTGGTGGCCTGGTTGCCGACCAAGGTGTGGAGGTTCTCCCTGAGCCTCTTCGGGCTGAGCTTTCTTGCCCCGTACGCGGCGCTGTTCGTCGCCTACCAGGTGCTTGCCCGCCATGGTGAGAACGTGGCGGGTTGGATGCTGTCGGCCG
>QJVU01000671.1 GCA_003235605.1 Planctomycetota bacterium
GTGTTACCGAGCACCTGTTCTTCGACAAGGTGACGCTGTACGACAACAGGGTTGTCCTGCTGCCGGGTCTGGAGTCCGTGCTGACGATCTACACGTCCTGGGCCCCGGATCCCGGCGACCCGGAGAAGCAAGCCCAGGCCCAAGGCAACAACCGGAACAACGCCGCGAGCCCCGGGAGCCCGACGAACCCGGGTGCTGGCAGCGGTGAGGAAGCGGAGCTGCAACCCGCCGGTGAGGGGATCCGCATCAACATCAACACCGTTACCCGTCCGGTGCTTCGCTGCCTGTTCCCCGCGGGCCAGGTCTCCGACACCGTGATCGACGCGATCCTGCGCTACCGCAACGAGGAGTCCGAGGAGGAAGAAGCCGCGGAAGGGGAGGACACGGGAGCGCTCAGCGAGTACTCCGACCTGGTCATGGAGGGGACGGAGAAGAAGAAGCAGATCTTCAAGTCCCTGGAGGACCTCGAGAAGATCCCGGAGTTCGAGAACCTGCCGGACAAGAAGCTGAAGGAGGACTTCCTGAACCTGCTCACGGTGCGTTCCGACGTGTTCTCCATCCACATGGCGGCGGTGTACAAGCGCAACGAGGAGCGCAAGGTCTTCGTGCTGCACCGGCGCAAGTCGGTGGTGGTGCGGATCGACAGCCAGGACGAAGACCCGCGGCTCTACCCGATCATCCACCTGGAGAAGCGCCATGGCCTGCGGATCTTCCCCCTCGACTTCCCCGAGGAGGAGATGGAGGAACAGCGCTACGTGCTGGATGAGATGGACAGCTTCACCCGGGAGGAACGGGCCTGGAACCCGTTCTATCTGGAGTTCTACGAGAAGCGCGAGGAAGATCAGGACGGACGGTAGGCGGTCCTACCGCTACGGACCCTCGATCACCTTCCGGAACCGGTCGAACAGGTAAAGGGAGTCATGGGGGCCCGGCGCCGCCTCCGGGTGGTACTGCACCGAGAACACCGGCAGTTCCTTGTGGCTCAGGCCCTCCACAGTCTGGTCGTTCAGGTTCCTGTGGGTCACCACCACGTTGTCCGGCAATCGCTCCGGGTCCACGGCAAACGAGTGGTTCTGGGCGGTGATCTCGACCTTCTCGGTGGTCAGGTCCATCACCGGCTGGTTCCCCCCGTGGTGGCCGAACTTCATCTTGAAGGTCTCGGCGCCGAACACCTGCGCCAGGACCTGATGGCCCAGGCAGATGCCGAACACCGGCACCTTCTCCACGAAGCCCTTGACCGCCTCCACGACGTACGGGATCACCGCGGGGTCTCCGGGACCGTTGCTCAGGAACACTCCTCTGGGCTTGCGCTCCAGCACCGCTTCTGCGGGGGTGTCTGCCGGCACGAGCGTCACCTCGAAGTTCTTCTGCACCAGGGACCGCAGGATGTTGCGCTTGATCCCCAGGTCATAGGCGACGATCGGGATCTTCGGCTCCTTACCGTTTCCCAGCACCGGCGAGAACGGTGACTCGTAGCCCCGCGTCCAGCTCTGGACCTCCTTGGTGGAGACCGCCTTCACGTGGTCGTCGTCGCTGATCGTTGGCGCGTTGCGCACGCGGGCCACCAGCTCCTCTGTCGGCGCATCCATATCCTGGGTGATCAGCACCCGCATCGCGCCGCCGGAACGAACCCGCCGGGTCACCAGTCGCGTGTCCACCTCCTCGATGCCCGGAACTCCGTGCTGGGTCAGGTAGTCGTGCAGGTCCCCCCCGGAGCGGAAGTTGCTCCCCCTGGCGCAGGCCTCCCGCACCACCAGCCCGGATGTCCAGATGTGCGCCGACTCTTCGTCCTCGCTGTTGACCCCATAGTTGCCGATGTGCGGCTGGGTGAGCAGCACCGTCTGGCCGCGGTAGGACGGGTCCGTGAGGATCTCCTGGTAGCCGGTGATCGAGGTGTTGAACACCAGCTCGGCGATGGACTCGACCTCGGCGCCGAACCCGCGACCGTGGAGGACCGTACCGTCCTCCAGGACCAGACGGGCGGGCTTCCTGCCGCTGCGGCTCAACCCCCGATCCTTGTGTTGTTCTTGCTCACGAGTCCGTAGCGGCTGCCCGGTTGATGAGCGCAGCCAGATAACCGGCTCCGAAGCCATTGTCAATGTTGACCACGCCTACTCCAGCGGCGCAGGAGTTCAACATGGCCAGGAGCGGCGCCACCCCGCCATAGTTGGCGCCGTAGCCGATGCTCGTGGGCACTGCGACCACGGGTTTGTCCACGAGGCCCGCCACCACGGAGGGCAGGGCGCCCTCCATCCCCGCCACCACGACGATGGCGTGAGCTTGACGGATCCGACCGAGGCGCGCGCTGAGGCGATGCAGGCCGGCCACACCCACGTCGTTGTGGGCCTCGGTACGGGCACCCATCGTCGTTGCGGTGACCGCAGCCTCTTCGGCTACCGGCAGGTCTGCGGTGCCGGCGGCAACCACCGCAACCAGCCCCTTCGCCTCCAGGGGCTTCCGATCCACCACCACCATTCGTGCCCGGGGATGGTGAGTGGCCTCGGGGAGCTCCTGCCGAAGCAACGCCGCGTGATGCTCCTCCACCCGGGTCATGACCACCCTCGGGGACCGTTCCAGGATCTTGCAGGCGATTTGCAACACCTGTCCCGGTTCCTTGCCAGGGCAGAAGATCACCTCTGGAAAACCACAGCGGTTCTCCCGGTCGTGATCCACCACCGCAAAACCCAGGTCCGTGGACGGCCGCAGACCCTGCAGAGCCTCCTCCGCGGTCAGCTCTCCCCGCTCGACCCCCAGCAGGATCTCGCGCAGGGCCCGGGTCATCCGGACCTCCTTGTCCGTGTCCGACCTGGCCGAGTCCGCACCGTTGCCGCCACCGCGAGGTGCAGGTCGTCCACCTGGTTGCTGGCCAGGAGCACCGTGCCCAGGCCCGCCACCATCGCGGCGTTGTCGGAGCAGAGTGCCGGTGGCGGGAACACCAGCTGCAGGCGGCCCAGCACCGTGTCCTCCTGGATCTGCTCCCGCAGCCGTTCGTTGCGGGCGACACCACCGCCGATGCTCAGGGCGGATGCTCCGTGCGTCTCCACTGCGCGGCGCAGCTTCGTCACGAGGCAGTCCACGACTGCCGCCTGGTAGGAGGCCGCCAGGTCTCGGGCCTCCTGGGGGCTGAGGCGTGGCATCGGACGGGTGAGGCCGTTACCCCGCAGGTGGTAGAGCATCGCAGTCTTGATGCCACTGAACGAGAAGTCGAGGCCTTGGTCCCGGTGGCAGAGCGGTCGCGGCAGCGCGACCGCCTCAGGGTTGCCGCCCCTTGCTGCCTCCTGGATCGCAGGGCCACCGGGATAGGACAGTCCCAGGAGCGCTGCCCCCTTGTCCAGGGCCTCCCCTGCAGCGTCGTCCCGGGTGGCGCCGATCCGCTCCGCCTCCGCCGGGCCGTGGACCAGGTAGAGGGCGGTGTGGCCACCCGATGCCACCAGACCCAGCGCGGGCAGTGCCATGCTGGGCATGGTCATGAAGGCGGCGTGGATGTGGGCCTGGATGTGGTCCACACCGATGAGGGGCAGCCCGTAGAGCCAGCTGATCGCCTTGGCTGCCGAGGTGCCCACCAGCAGGCAGCCCACCATGCCCGGCCGGTTGGTGACCGCCACTGCCCGAAGGTCACCGGCCTCCACCCCGGCGTCTCTCAGCGCCGCCTGGATCACCGGGAGGATCCGCGCGGTGTGGGAGCGGCTGGCGATCTCAGGCACCACCCCCCGGTACTTGTCGTGCAGCTGGGCCTGGGAGTGGACCACGTTGCTGAGCACGTCGTTGCCATCCCGGACCACCGCCGCCGCGGTCTCGTCACAGGAGCTCTCGATGCCGAGGACGAAGGTGGTCATCGGTCCCGTTCCGCTACCAGCTTACGGAGCTCCTCCAATGCAACTGCCAGCTGTGGGTCCTCTTGCGGGGGAAGTGGCTGCCGTGTGGAGATCCCCATCCGTTTTGCCAGGGCCTCGGCCGCGGCGCGGTACTTCTCGGGCACCTCGTGCTGCGCAAGCGCGGCGTGGATGACATCCAGCTTTGTTCGTGGGATTGGGACCTTCCGATCCGGGTGGATTCCCCAGTGCGGGTCGTCTCTCTTCTTCTTTCCCCTGTGGATGAAACGTCCCTTGGGGGTGCGGTACTCGGAGGTGGTGATCTTGAGCCTCGCGTCAGGGCTCAAACGATAGATGCTCTGCACCAAGGCCTTGCCGAACGAGCGGGTGCCCACGACCACCGCCCGGCCATGGTCCTGCAGGGCGCCGGCCAGCACCTCGCTGGCGCTGGCGGAGCGGCCGTTGATCAGGAGCACGAGGGGCAGATCCGGAAACCTGCACTTTTCGGGTTGGGCCCGGTGCTCGCCGACCTGCTTGCCGTTGTCCCTGCTCTCGCCCTTGTTGAGGGTGACGATCACCCCCTTCTCGAGGAAGCGGTTGGTCAGCTCCAAGCAGGTGTCCAGAACGCCACCCTGGTTGAAACGGAGATCCAGGATCAGCCCGCGCACCTTGCCACGTTTCTCCTTTGCTCCGACGGTCTCCCCGGTTCCCCCGTTCTCGGCGGTGGTCCTGCCCAGGTGCTGCATCGCCGCGTCGAACTCGCTGACGCTGTGGCCAACGAACCCCGCCAGATAGACGTAGGCGATGCCCTCTTCGGGATCCAGAAGGCGCGCCCATTTGAGGGTGGGGG